>CAJADV010000151.1 GCA_903938575.1 uncultured Gammaproteobacteria bacterium | reverse complement strand
TATCGAGGAGGCCAAGCGCATTCTCGCGGGCGTGTCGCCGCTGCGTGACCGTCCGGGCCTCGCCGAGGATGTCGCCAATGCCGCGCTCTGGCTGGCGAGTGACGAGTCGGGCTACACCAACGGGCACACGCTCACCACCGATGCGGGTGTCACGGTGGGAGCCACGGCCACCGGGCCGAATTTCGCGGAATACGCCCCGATGATCCGCGAAGCGGGTCGTACCGGGCTTTGATGATCGACCCCCGTCTGGAGTAGCTGAAGATGCCACGATTCCTTGCCCTGATTCTGCCGGTGCTGCTGCTGGCAGGCTGTTCGCGGGAGGCAGCAACACCCCCGCCTGCCACGGTTGCCGAGCCTGTAGTGGTTGCCGCTGCAGCCGCACCCGCAGTGTCGGGCGAGGCTGTCTATGCCGCGCACTGCGCCCAATGCCACGAGGGCCAGGCCTTGCGTGCGCCGCACCGCACCATCGCTGGTCTGATGGCGCCGCACCGGATCGTGGCGGCGCTCGAGTCGGGCGTGATGATGGAGCAGGGCAAGGGGCTCTCGGATGCGGAGCGTCGGGCGGTGGCGGAGTTCCTCACCGGTACGCCCTACAGCGCACCGCGCCCTCTGGATGCCGCCTTGTTCTGCCCGGCGGGGCAGGGCGGTTTTGATGCCGATGCGCTGCCCGATGTGAGCGGATGGGGCGTGGACCCTGGCAACAGCCACTTCTACCCGGCTGCCGTGGCGGGGCTCGACAAGGCCAAGGTGCCGGCGCTGAAACTCAAATGGACATTCGCCTTTCCGGATGCCATCCGCGCGCGCTCGCAGCCCGTGCTGGGCGGCGGGGCGCTCTACGTGGGCAGCCACGACGGCACCGTCTACGCGTTGGATCGCCTGAGCGGCTGCATCCGCTGGACCTTCAAGGCCTCAGCCGAGGTGCGCAACGGACCGGTGCTGGACACGTGGACCCGCGGCGACGCCGCAGCATCTCCCGGACTTTACTTCGGCGACCTGAACGGCAACGTCTACGCGATCGATGCCCGCACCGGCGTACTGCGCTGGCGCGACCGCCCCGACGACCACCCAAGTCTCACTATCACGGCGTCCCCCGTGCGCTTCGAGGACCGTGTGTACTTCGCGCTGTCCTCGCTCGAGGTCACGGCTGCCGCCAATCCGGACTACGCCTGCTGCACCTTCCGCGGTGGCGTGATCGCCTACGAGGCGGCCTCGGGTAAACGGGCATGGCTCTCGCGTGTCATCGAAAAGGAGCCCGATGTGTCGGGCACGCTGCCCAACGGCACCAAAACCCTTGCTCCGTCTGGCGCGCCCGTCTGGGGCACGCCTTCGCTAGACGTGAAGCGGCGGCGGCTGTATCTGGCCACGGGCGAGAACTACTCCTCGCCATCGGATGACCGCAGCGATGCGATCTTCGCGATGGACATCGACAGCGGGAAAATCCTCTGGCACTGGCAAGCCACCGCGGGCGATGCCTGGAACATGGGCTGCGAAACGGCAGACCGCGCGGCCTGTCCGCCCGAGAACGGGCCTGATCTGGACTTCGGCGCCGCCACCGTGCTGGTGAATGCCCCGGCCGGCGATGTGCTGCTCGCGGGCCAGAAATCCAGTGATGTGCACGCGCTGGATCCGCAGACCGGCAAGCTGCTCTGGCAGCGCAAGCTCGGGCGTGGTGGCATTCAGGGCGGTGTGCACTTCGGCATGAGCGTCGAGGGTGACATGCTCTTCGCCCCGATCTCGGATTTCTTCGGCGGCCCGCGCTGGCCGGGCGAGGCCAAGCCCGGCCTCTACGCACTCGACATCCGCACAGGCGAGATCCGCTGGAGCCAGGCCTCACCGGAGGTCTGCGCTGGCAGGGAGTCGTGTAATCCGGGCATTTCCGCCGCGATCGCGGGCATTCCCGGCGTGGTTTTCGCGGGCTCCATGGATGGCTGGATGCGTGCCCATGACAGCACCACTGGCGCGGTGATCTGGCAGTTCGATGCGGCGCGCGAATTCAGCGCGCTGGGCGGTATCCCCGCGCGCGGCGGCTCCTTCGGTGGTGGCGCAGCCCCCGTGTTCAAGGACGGCATGATGTATCTGATGTCCGGCTACGGTATCTACAACCACATGCCCGGCAACGTGCTGCTCGCCTTTGCCGCCGACTGACGCTTACACACTCCACTCCAGGCAGGTATCACCGATGGACGCAGCACTGAAACTCGAGGCCCAGGAACTGCTCGCCCGCGCGGCCTACGCGCTGGACGAGCATGATCTGGACATGCTGGGCGCCTGCTTTGCGCCCGAGGCCGACTTCCACATGCGCATCGCGGGCACCGACCCGATTCCGCCGTTCATCGGGCATGCTGCGATCATGGGGTTGTTCCGGGGCGCGATGGAGGCCCAGACCGACAAGCGTCGGCATGTGATTTCCAACATGTTTGTCGAGAGCGGTGACGACACCGCATGCCGCGTCAATTCCAACCTCACGCTCTTCGGTACCGAGAACGGTGTGATCCGCCTGATCTGCGCGGGCATGTACCGTGACAGCATGGTGCGCCGCGATGGCCGCTGGTGGATCACCGAGCGCTGCATCGAACTCGACCTGTCTTACTGACGCGCGCATGAACATCGGTTTTGTTCCGGCCAAACAGGCCGCGCTCGGTCCAGGGCGCACGGCCGTCATCGACGTACCCAATGGCCGGCGGGTAAGTTTCGGCGAGCTGGACACCCGCGTCCGGCGCCTCGCCAATGGTTTCTGCGGTCTCGCGCGCGTCGAGCGGGGTGCCCGTGTGGCGATACTCGCGAAGAACTGCGTCGAGTACCTGGAGGTGATGTTCGCCTGCGCGCGCGTCGGCCTGATCGCGCAGCCGCTGAACTGGCGCCTTGCCGCGCCCGAAATGCTGAAGATCGTGCAGGGCGGCGAGCCTGCCGTGCTCGTGTCGTCGGCGGAATTCCGGGCCGCGCGCGCGGCGCTGCAAGCGGCCGTGGACCTG
>CAJADV010000150.1 GCA_903938575.1 uncultured Gammaproteobacteria bacterium | reverse complement strand
TCGGGGATTCCACCCAGCCTGCTTATTTCGCCGCACAGCAATTTCACGCACACGCACCGCGTCGCTTCGCGAGTGCCGCAACCGGCTACGGCACGCTAGGCTACGCGCTACCCGCGGCTTTCGGCGCGAAGCTCGGCAAACCGGACTTACCGGTGATCGCGCTGGTGGGCGACGGGGGGATGCAGTTCACGCTGAACGAACTCTCGAGCGGGGTAGAGGCCGGCCTGGGCGTTGCGGTAGTGGTGTGGAACAACCGCCGCTACGAGATGATCGCGCAGAACTTCGAGACCGCCGGCATGCGCCCCATCGCCTGCGATATCCACACGCCGGATTTCACCGCCATTGCGGCGGCATACGGCTGCCGCAGCGCAAAACCCCGCGATCACACTACGCTGACGCAGGCCCTGCGGGACGCTGCGACCGCCAACGTACCCACCGTGATCGAGATCGCCGAAAGCGACTTCCTAGGCACATGAACAACTTCAACGCCCGCTACAGCCAGGCCGCCACGCGTCTCGATGCCGGCGCCGACGACAGCGCCTGGGCCGTGCACGAACATGCACTCGAACGCCGCCGCGCGGGCGATGACGTGATCCTGCTCTGCATCGGGGATCCCGACTTCAACACCCCGCCGCTGATTTTCGGCGAGGCCTTGGGCGCGATGCGCGCGGGCCGCACCCACTACTCTCCGGCCGCGGGCGAGCCGGCACTGCGCGAGGCCATCGCCGAACTCGAGAGCCGCACCTCGCCGCACCCCTGCAACGCCGATGAGGTAGTGGTATTCGCCGGCGCCACCAATGCGCTGTTCGCGGTGATGTCCACGCTGCTGGATCCCGGCGATCGCATCGTGGTGCCGGAACCGATGTACGTGGGCTACACGCCGATCTTCCAGGCGCTGGGCATCGAGGTGCTGCCGGTGCCGCTGCGCGCGGAACACAACTTCAGTCTCGATCTCCGGGCGATGGAGAGCGCTGTCGACCAGCGTACGCGGGCCATGCTGATCAACACACCGGGCAACCCGGGCGGAAACATGATCGAGCCCGATCAGATGGCCGAACTTGCCGCCTTCTGCCGCGCACGCGGGCTCTGGCTGATCTGCGACGAGGTCTACTCGATGATCACCTTCAGCCGCCGCCACACCAGCCTGCGCGCTGCTGCCGCGCAGACCGATAACGTGGTGATGGTGGATGCACTCTCGAAATCCCACGCCATGAGCGGATGGCGGATCGGCTGGACGGTATCCCCGGTGCCGCTCGCGGAGCGGCTGGCACGCTTTGGTGCGGCGATGCTCTTCGGCTGCTCGCAGTTCATCCAGGACGCCGCGGCCTTCGCGCTGCGTAACGACGACGTCTACGTCGAGAAGATGCGCCTCGAGTACCTCGCACGGCGCGACCTGCTGGTGGCGGGTCTGAACGCACTGCCAGGCCTGCGCTGTGCAGTGCCGGACGCGGGGATGTTCGTGATGATGGATGTCTCCGGCACGGGCATGGATGGGGCACGCTTTGCCGAACAACT
>CAJADV010000149.1 GCA_903938575.1 uncultured Gammaproteobacteria bacterium | reverse complement strand
CGGGACATGCGGCCTCTGGCCACCTTGCGCCAGCAACTGGTCAATGCCCAGCAGGCGCTCGAGCAGGACTACTGGCGCTTGCGCCAGGTCGAAACGCGCTACCGCTTGTTATTCCAGATGGCGGGCGAGGCGGTGCTTATCGTGGATGATGCCTCCGGGCGGGTACTCGAGGCTAACCCCGTAGCAGCCAGGATTCTTGCTCCCAATGGACCGGGCGTGATCGGCAAGCCCTTCCCCTTGGGTTTTGATCCGCCGGGGATGCAGGCTGTTGCCTCGCTGCTCGCGGAGGCCCGGGCGTTGGGCAAGTCCACGGTGTCGGGGGTGCATTCCGCCGCCGGCGGCAACAGCCTTACGGTGTCGGTGCATCTCCTGCGTCAGGACGATGAGTCTCGCCTGCTCGTGCGGTTGGGCACTGCCGCACCTGTCGCGGGCGCCGCACCGGATTTGTCCCAACTCCTTCGGCTCGCTCCCGATGCCGTTGCTATTACTGATGGCGACGGCCGGGTAATCGGCGTTAACCAGGCCTTTGTTGATCTCGCCCAGTTGGTAAACCGCGAGCAGGCACTGGATCAGCCGGTGGACCGCTGGCTCGGCCGGTCTGGCGTGGATCTCAGCGTATTGCTGAGCAACCTCCGTCAGCGCGGGGTGGTCAGATTGTTCACGACGGCCATGCGTGGTGAGTTGGGCGCGATGGCCGATGTCGAGATTTCCGCCAGCCGTCTGGACGAAGGGGTTGACGCCAGCTATGCGTTTTTCGTGCGCGACGTAGGCCTGCGTTTGGGTGCGGAGGACCCGATGAGCGCGCGCATGCCGAAGTCCATCGAGCAGCTCACGCGGCGCGTCGGGCGGGTTCCGCTGAAGGAGCTGGTCCGCGAGTCCACCGACATTATCGAGGCGCTTTGCATCGAAGCGGCTCTGCAGCTGACCGGTGACAATCGCGCGTCGGCGGCGGAGCTCTTGGGCCTTAGCCGACAGAGCCTTTACGCCAAGCTTCGCCGCTACCGGATGGGCGGCCTGGGTGGTGACGAGATCGCCTGAGGCGAGTCGGATCCGATAAGTGTAAGCTTTGGTTGACAACAAAAGATGACAACCATAGATTACGCTTCATGCGCGGTTCCCAACCCATCGTCAAGGAATTTTCCCGTCCGGATCTCCGGGCGCTTCTCCAATTGCTGAAGCCGATTACCTGGTTCCCTCCCATGTGGGCGTTCGGTTGCGGGGTTGCATCCGCCGCCGAGCCCGTTGCCGGGCGCTGGTCTGCGGTGTTGCTGGGCGTACTGCTTGCGGGGCCTATGGTCTGCGGTGCCAGCCAAGTCGTGAATGACTGGTTCGATCGCGACGTCGACGCGATCAACGAACCGCAGCGTCCCATCCCGTCTGGGCGGGTGCCCGGTGCGACGGCACTTTATTTCGCGATCCTCTGGACCTGCCTTTCCTTGCTGCTCGGCGCGCTTCTCGGGCGCTGGGTGTTGGGGGCGACAGCCCTCGGACTTGCGCTCGCCTGGGCATACAGCGCGCCGCCGTTGCGGCTCAAGCTGAACGGATGGTGGGGAAATGCGGCAGTCGGCATTTCCTACGAAGGTCTCGCATGGGTGACGGGTGCGGCCGTGATGGGCGGCGGTGCGATGCCTGCGGCGGAAGTGCTGATACTGGCAGGTCTCTACAGCGCGGGTGCCCACGGCATCATGACGCTCAATGATTTCAAATCGATCGAGGGTGATCTGCAGATGGGCGTGCGCTCGCTGCCTGTGCAACTCGGACCCGAGCGCGCGGGTGTGGTTGCATGCGCAGCGATGGCGATCCCGCAGGTCATCGTGATCGCATTGCTGTTCGATTGGGGGCGTCCACTGCATGCCGGCATAGTCACGGCGCTGCTGGCGCTTCAGGGCGCAGCCATGATCCGCATGCTCCGCGATCCCCGCGCACTGGCTCCCTGGTACAACGGTACGGGCGTCACGCTCTACGTGCTCGGGATGCTGGTGAGCGCCTTTGCAGTGAGCACTCTCGGCGGAGTGCTCCCGTGAACCCCGTAACGCTCGGCTGGGCAGGCATCTTCCGGCTTGGTCTGGTCCAGACTGCGCTGGGGGCCATCGTTGTGCTCACCACCTCGGTGATGAACCGCGTGATGGTGGTCGAGTACGCCTTGCCGGCGATGCTCCCGGGCCTGCTCGTTGCACTGAAGGACGTGCTGCAACTCACGCGGCCGCACGTGGGTTATGGCTCTGACAAGGGTGGCCGTCGAACCCCGTGGATTCTGGGCGGCATGCTGATACTTGCTCTTGGTGGCACGGGGGCTGCTGTGGGCACGGCCATCATGAGCACATCCCCCGCCGTTGGCGTTGCGATCACGGTGCTCGCTTTCGTGATGATCGGCTTGGGCGTCGGCGCCGCAGGGACCACGCTGCTCGTGCTGCTTGCAAGGCACGTCGATGTGGGCCGGCGGCCGGCTGCGGCCAGCATCGTGTGGATGATGATGATCGCCGGGTTCGCGCTGACGGCGGGCGTAGCCGGGCATTTCCTCGATCCCTACTCGCCCGCCCGGCTGGTCGAAGTGACGGCTACGGTCGCCGCCCTGGCCATGCTGGTCACCGTGGTCGCGCTGCACGGTCTGGAGTCCGGGCTCGCGCCTGCGCAGCCTGATACTGCCAGCGCACCCGATACGGCACCACCACGTTTCCTCGCGGCGCTGGCAGAGGTCTGGCAGGAGCGCGATGCGCGGCGCTTCACCGTGTTCGTGCTGGTGTCGATGCTGGCCTACGGCGCGCAGGATCTGATCCTCGAGCCCTTCGCGGGCAAGGTCTTCGGCATGACGCCTGGGGCGTCCACGCAGCTCTCGGGCGTGCAGCACGGCGGCGTGCTACTCGGCATGCTGGTGGTGGCATTGAGCGGCTCGCTTTTTGCGCGCTCGCGGCGCGTTGCGCTGCGTGCATGGACGGTCGGCGGCTGCGTTGCTTCCGCGCTCGCACTAGGGGGCATCGCACTCTCGGCGGCGGTCGCGCCGGCTTGGCCACTCCACCTGAACGTGTTCGCGCTTGGTGTGGCCAACGGTGTCTTTGCCGTCTCGGCGATCGCCTCGATGATGACACTGGCGGGGGAGGGCAGAGCGCGTCGCGAGGGGCTGCGCATGGGCCTCTGGGGCGCCGCGCAGGCCATCGCGATGGGGTTGGGTGTGTTTCTGGGGGCCTTGGCCGTTGACGTGGCAGCCAGAGTGCTCATCGAGCCAGCGGCTGCTTACGCAGTGGTTTTCGGTCTGGAGGGATTTCTGTTCCTGGTGGCGGCAGGGCTGGGCTTGACGTTCGCGAGTAGCGAGTCAGGGGTTGCGCCGCAACAGTCGTCGGGATGCAGGGGTATGACGGTGATTCAAGAGCTTGGAGGCAGGTGAGATGACAACAAGCGGCAACGAGCGTTTTGACGTGATCGTCGTGGGCGGCGGGCCATCTGGATCCACGGCCGCCACGGATCTGGCGAGGCAGGGGCTGAAGGTGCTTCTGCTCGAGCGTGCTTTCCGCATCAAACCCTGCGGCGGCGCCATACCTCCGCGTCTCATCGAGGATTTCGATATTCCCCAGCACCTGCTGGTCGCAAGGATAAAGTCCGCACGGATGGTCTCGCCGGGGAACGCCAAGGTCGATATGTCCACCGGCTCTTACGTCGGTATGGTCGACCGCGAGAAATTCGATCCCTGGCTCCGTGAACGTGCGGTGGCTGCGGGCGCCGAGTTGCGTATCGGCGTGTTCAAGACACTCCGCTACCGCGATGACGGGACGGTGTCGGTCAGTTACCTCGACAAGCGTCGTGACGGGCTGCCCGTCGAGGTCATCGGTCGCGCTGTCATAGGTGCGGATGGCGCCAAGTCCAATGTCGCCAAGCAGTGCATCCCTGGCGGCGAGGAAGTCCCCTGCGTCATCGCCTATCACGAGATCGTGGCCTCGCCCGAGGCGGGCGAAAACAGCAACTTCGACGCCACGCGCTGCGAGGTCTGGTTCCAGGGCCGCTTTTCCCCGGATTTCTACGGCTGGGTGTTTCCGCACGGCGACAAGACCAGCGTTGGCATGGGCACGGCCGATCCCGGGTTCTCGCTGAAGGATGCCACGCGAGGCCTGCGTGAAGCAGCGGGCCTGCAGGCTGCGAGGACGATCCGTTGCGAGGGCGCACCGATACCGCTGAAGCCGATGAAGCGCTGGGACGACGGACGCAACGTGGTGCTGGCCGGTGATGCGGCGGGTGTCGTGGCGCCTGCCTCCGGAGAGGGTATTTACTACGCGATGCTGGGAGGACGGCTTGCGGCCGACGCCGCGGCATGGCTTCTCAAGACGGGCGATGCGCGCGCGCTGAAGACCGCTCGCAAGCGCTTCATGCGTGAGCACGGCCGGGTGTTCTGGATCCTCGGCATCATGCAGAAATTCTGGTACTCGAGCGATCGGCGGCGCGAGCGCTTTGTCAGCATGTGCCGTGATCCGGATGTGCAGTTCCTCACCTGGGAGGCCTATACGCGCAAGCGATTGGTGCGGGCCCGTCCGGCCGCTCATGCGCGGATCTTCTTCAAGGATCTGGCGCACCTCTTCGGTCTCGCGCGACCCTGAGGCTCAGCCCATGGCCGACATGTTTCACAACGGCCGGGTGGTCGACCTCATCTTGGTGATGGTTCTGATCGAGTGCATCGCACTCGCGTGGTGGCGGAGCAGGGGCGGGGCAGTCGATCTGGCCGCATTGCTGCCCACGCTGCTATCGGGTGCGGCCCTGCTCCTCACGCTGCGCCTTGCCTTGTCAGGAGCGCGCTGGGAGTGGCTTGCGTTAAGCCTGCTTGGCGCACTGCTGGCGCATCTGACGGATCTCGCGGGGCGACTGCGCGCCCCGCTGCGTTGAGCGAGGCCCCTACCAGGCCGGGGCCATTCTCGAGTCTGCTGGTAACTCGTTGGAGATTGTCGGCATCACGTAGAGCCGGGCGAAAACAGTTGCCGCCTGCACCGACAGTGCCGCCCGCCGGATCCCGTTCAGCACACCGCCGCGCTGCCTGGCCGCCTCGATGGCAACGCTGAGAACCCGCAGCTTCTCGAGGCCTTGGCGGAACACCGGATTGTCGGTGTCGAGCAGGAGCGGGAACACCTGCCGGGTGATCGCGGTGGTGATGTCGAAGACGCGGAAATCGAACTGCGTGGGGTCCATGCCGAGCGCCTTGTAGAGCTGCGGGCGCGCGTGGTCACGCACGTACATGGTCGCGTAGACGGCCACCAGGAAAAACCGTATCCAGAGCTTGTTGCGGCCGCGGAGCAGTGCGGGATCGGCGCGCATGATCAGCGCGAAGGCCTCGCCATGGCGGAACTCGTCGTTGCACCACTCCTGGAACCAGTTAAAGATCGGGTGGAAGCGGAACTGCGGGTTACGCTCGAGGTGCCGGAAGATCGTGATGTAGCGCGCGTACCCGATCTTCTCCGACAGGTAGGTCGCGTAGTAGATGAACTTCGGGCTGAAGTAGGTGTAGGCCTTTTCGCGCTTGAGGAAGCCGAGGTCGACCGCGACTCCCAATTGCTTCAGCGAGCGGTTGATGAACCCTGCATGGCGCGATTCGTCGCGTGCCATCATGCCCATCAGGCCGGAGATATCGGGATTGCTGCAGTTCTTCTCGATTTCCTTGTACAGCACGCAACCGGAGTATTCCGCAGTCACCGAGCTCACCAGGAAGTCGAGGAACTCCTCGCGCAGTTCTTCGGGCAGATCAGCCGGATCGAAGCTGATTTCCTTGCGGAAGTGCTCGCGATTCTCGTCGCGCTCGAACTCCGCCATCATCACGTCCCAGTGCTCCCGCACGAGTGCGACATCGACCCGGTCCATGGCGGCGTAGTCGGTACGGTAAAAGCGGGGTGCCAGCAGGGTGTTCTGCCGGGCCTGTTCGGTGGTGGCGTTCAGCGAGGATGTGTTGGCGGTCTCGGTCATAGGTTCCTCCTGTGTACGGCGGTCGGGAAAGCCGGAATTGGACATATGTCAATATAATCGTACAAACCCTATGTCAATTGCAATTGACATTTACTGCCCGATAGGAGGACTCTAGCAACCTACGGTCGAATCCGCCGGGTCACGTTTTTGCGTCCCGGCTCGGCCAGTCAAGCAGGAGGCTCGAATCCGATGGTGACCGCCACAGATTCGGCGAATACGCTGCAGCTAGAGGCCGAGCAGGCTCTGGCGCCCGCATCGCTTTACCACATTGGCTATTCGAGCACGCTTAGCAGCCCACTCTCGGCGTCTGAACTCATAGAGTTGCTGAAGTCGGCCCGCAAGCGCAACCGTGAGCTCGACGTGACCGGCCTGCTGCTGCATCGGGAGGATTCGTTTTTCCAGGTGCTCGAGGGCAGCAAGGAAAACGTTCTCTCGGTGTTCTCCCGGATCGAGCTCGATCCCCGCCATATTCGCGTTACTGTACTTTTTGAGGGGTCGGCCGAAGTCCGCGAGTTCTCGGACTGGCGTATGGGCTTTCTCGAGCTGGACAACGTGGATGTCCGGCTGCTGCCGGGTTTCTCCAACTTCCTGAACGAGGGTGTTGAGCCCCGTCGCGTGCTCGAGGAGCTCACCCGTACGCGGCGACTGATGCTGCTGTTCAGGGCGATGACCTGAGCCCGGATCAGTCGGCGTGCGCCTCTACCAGCAGTGCGAAGAACGTCTGCGCGAGCCGTGAGCGCTCCGTACCCGGTCGCGCCATCGCCTCGAAGGTGCATTCGTAGGTGAATCGGCCGGGCATTACCGCCCGCATCTGTCCTTGTTCCAGAAAGCGCGCGGCGTAGTGATCGGGCAGGAAGCCCAGAAAAGTGCCCGACAGCACCAACGTTGCTACACCCTCCTGGTCAAATGCCGTGGCCGAGCGCTGCAGCCCGAAGCTGTGGCCCTGCTCCATGTTGTGCGAATGAAAGCCCAGTCCGGCGAATGCCTGCTCACAGACCTCTTCGGCGCGCAGCGCTAAGGCTTCATGCTTTGGCGTTTCTGGTCCGGAGCGGAGAAACAAGGGGTGCCCGATCCCGCAGTACAGGAACATCCGTTCCTTGAAGAGCGGACGGTACTCGCAGGCATCCGAGCGGCGGTGGGTCGGGATCACGCCGACATGGACATCCCCTTCTATGACGCCGCGCTCAATCTCGTTCATCGGCAGTACGCGTATCTCGATTGCCACATCAGGCGCCCGCTCGCGAAGGCGTGCGATCGCCAGCGGTATGCGACAGCCAGGATTGGTCACGGTCTTGTCGAACAAGGCGAGTTGCAGGTTGCCGGTGAGGCGCTGGTGCAGGTTGTGGACCTCGCTGCGCAGTTCCGATATCGCGCCCAGCACCCGCACCGTCGAGTGGTAGATCTGGGTTCCTTCCGCCGTCAGTGCGAAGCCGCCGCGGCCGCGGCGGCACAGGCGCATGCCGAGGCGTGTCTCGAGATCCTTGATATGACGGCTTATCGTGGAGCGGCCGATGTTCAGCTCGAGCTCTGCTGCGGCAAAGCCGCCACTCTCGACCACCGCGCGGAAGACGCGCAGCAGGCGCAGGTCGAGATCCGTGACCTGCCCGAGCAGGGCCTTCATGTGGCCGTGCTCTGGTCAGCATCCTCCGTGCGAAATTTCGACA
Source organism: uncultured Gammaproteobacteria bacterium (assembly GCA_903938575.1). Classification (GTDB taxonomy): domain Bacteria; phylum Pseudomonadota; class Gammaproteobacteria; order Pseudomonadales; family UBA5518; genus UBA5518. The sequence continues at coordinate 6,468 of CAJADV010000149.1, read as the reverse complement.
CGCACAGGCGCAGCTGATCTACAGACTCTTCGGTCTGGCGGGTGGCCTCGAGCAGATCGTCCACCGAACTGGCGGTGGCGCCTGCCACCTCGCGCAGTTGCAGCATGGCGGAGCTGATCTGCTGCGCGCCGAGAGCTTGCGATTGCATGCCATGGTTGACCTCGGCGAAGCGCGGCGTGAGCGCCTCGACCTGTACGATGATTCGCTCCAGTTGGCGGTTGGTATCGGCACTCGCCTCGACGCCGCGCGCCACCTGTTCGCTGAAACGCTCCATGTCGCGCACACCTGCGCCCACGGCCGATTGCATGTCGCTGATCATGCGCTCGATATCCAGCGCTCCCACCGCGGTCTGGTCTGCAAGACGGCGTATCTCACGCGCCACCACCGCGAAGCCGTGGCCGTAATCGCCGGCTTTTTCCGCCTCGATCGCCGCGTTGAGCGACAGCAGATTGGTCTGGTCGGCCACCTTGGAGATGGTCAGGATGACACCGCCGATCTTGTGCGCCTGCTCCGTGATCGCCTGCAAGCGCGCGTTTATGCCCTGAGTGGATGTCGCCAGCTCGGTCACGGTTTCCTCGAGACCGGTCAGGCTGCTGCGACCGGCATCGGCCAGCCCGGCGGTGTCCTCGATACCCCGCGCCACGTCCGCCATGGTGTTCACAAGTTCCTGCCCGGTCGCCGAAATTTCGTGCACGGCCGCCGCGATCTGGCTGGTGGAACTGCTGAAATCGGCGACGCTCGCCTCCTGCTTGCAGGCTGTGTAAGAGAGCTGTGCGGCCGTCGAGGTGAGTTGCACGCTGGAGCGCTTGACCTGCCCGATCAGGGTGCGCAGGTTCAACACCATCGTGGCGAGCGCGCGCAGCAGCACGCCCGCTTCGTCGTTCCGGTTCGATTCGGGCTGGAGCTTCAGGTCGCCGTTGGCCACCTCTGCGGCGGCTTGTGCGGCCAGAACGATAGGGCGCGAGACGGTTCGCGCCAGCAGCCATGCCGCGAGACCCACCGGCAGTATCAGCAGCGCAAGCAGCTGGATCGTGATCCTGCGCTGGGCGTCGATGAGGGCGAAGGCTTCACGGGTGTCCTGTTTGATGACCAGGCCCCAGCGGAACGAGGGCGCGAAAGTCCACACCTGCAGACTCTCTACGCCGCGGTAGTCCGGCTCGATGCCGTAGCCGTGCTGCCCGCGCACGGCACGCTGGAGGGCCGAATCGCCGGCCGCAGGCAGGCGATTCTCGAAGGGCGCTGCCGCATCGTGCCGCAGCGGCGCCACCAGGGCGATTTCTTCACCCACGCGGATGCCGGCCATGGTTTCGCCGCTCTCGCCCAGACCTGCACTTTCCGTGACGATGCTGCGGATCTGCGCGTTGCTCAGCTGAACCAACAGCATGCCCGCGACGCTGTTGTCGTCCATCACGGGGCCCGCTGCGAAGGCGGCTGGATCCTTCATGCCCGGGTAGATGGCGTAGTCGGAGATTTCCTCCTGCAGCAGGGTGCGGACGCGCTCGAATACGCCTCCCAGTTCCGAGCCGGCCAATGGCCCCCGGGTAATGCTGGCGCCTGCTTCCAGGCCGGCCAAGCGGGGGTTCAGGCTTAACACCACCGTGCCGCTACCCGACACCAGGACCATCTCGGGAAAGTCGTAAAGCGCGGCGATGGGGGCCAGAGCGCGGCGTTGTCGCTCCGCAAGCTGCAGATAGGCTTCGCTGTCGGGGCCGCCTGCGGCGAGTGCGGCCTCGAGTTCGCGCACGATGGCCACCATGGTTTCTGTGCGTCCCGTAGCCCTTACGCTGCGCAGGAGTTCGTTGGCGTATGCCTCCAGGGCCTCTGATTTTCGCAGCGCCACCAGGTTCAGTTTTTCGCGGTAGGTGGCCTCTAGCGAGCGGCTCGACACGCCGTAGAGCATCCAACCGAGCGCGCCGGCCGACAGCAGGGCGATCAGCAGGAAGCCGGCGATCAGGCGGCCGCCAATGGAGGTGCGGGGGTTCAGCCGATGCAGGCCGAGTTGCGCCGGGAGTGACAGGTTCATGGCTCAGCGCTCCACCGGGTTCGACCAGTTGTTCTGCCAGCCCGCATACATCGTGGCCAGAAAGGCATCCCACTCGGCTGGCGTGCGCGAGCTCGGGTAGGGAATGGGTCGTATGGGCCTTGAGGCGCTCCAGACGACCTTGAGGCTGCGGTCGGCGTTCATCCGCCCGATCGATACCGGACGCCAGGTGTGCTGCGTGGTCGGGTCCACCGAGACAATGCCTTCGGGGGCTTCGAAGCTCTGCATACGGATTGCCTGACGGATCAGGTTCACGTCGTCGCTGCCGGCATCCCGCACCGCCTGGGCCCAGAGATACACGCTGAAATAGCCCGCCTCGGTGGCGTCGTTGGTGACCTCATCCTTGCCGTAGCGGGCGCGATAGCGCTCCACGAAGGCGCGGTTCACCGGGTTGTCGAGGCTCTGGAAATAGTTGTAAGCGACGTAGTGTCCGTCAAGGTCGAGCGTGTCAAAAACTGCGAGCTCTTTTTCGCCGATGCTGAAGGAGACCACCGGCCTGATCTTGGCGTCCAGGCCGGCCGCGCGCAGCGCCTTGTAGAACGGCGCGTTGCTGTCGCCCGCCACCGAGCTGAAGATCACGTCGGGCGCGCTCGCTTTGATCGCGGCTACCGCCTGATCGACGTGGTCGCTCCCGAAAAAGATGTACTCCTCGCCCACCAGTTCACCGCCGAGAAGCTTCAACTGATCCTTGATGATCGCGTTCACGGAATGTGGCCAGACGTAATCCGAACCGACCAGGAAGACCTTCGGTCCCAGCGTGTCGATGCCCCACTTCAGTGCTGGCAGCACCTGCTGGTTGGGTGCGGCACCGGTGTAGACGATGTTGGGTGACTGCTCCAGACCCTCGTAGGCCATGGGGTAGAGCAGCAGATGGTTGTACTGCTCGATCACGGGCTTGACGGTCTTGCGGCTTGCGGAGGTCCAGCAGCCGACGATGCTTGAGACCTTCTCCTGCGTGATGAGTCGCGCTGCCTCTGCCGCAAAGGTGGGCCAGTCCGATTTGCCATCGGCCATTACGGGTTCTATCTGGCGTCCGAGCAACCCGCCTGCCTGGTTGATCTCCTCGATGGCGAGCATCTCGCCGTCAACCATGCCGCTCTCGGCAAAGGCCATGGCACCCGATGTGGAGTGGAGGATGCCGAGACGAATGGGCGCCGGGCTGGCCGTGTGCCAGACGAGCCAGGCTATTACTGTCAGTGCCAGAGCCGACGCCAGGGCCAAGCGTTTTCTGAATCTCATCGGGGCTCCTCGTTGCTCGGGGCTGTAAGTTTCATATGAGTGCAGGTCAGGATGCATAAATAGTAGTTTGTGAAACTTTACACCATGTCTAGAATGGGTTCGAGTCGCCATCGTTCCCCGATGAAACATCCCGGAGAGTCGCCATGACACAGATGCAGACCACTTCCATGGTTCCCACCCTGACGCGCGAGGAGCTCGAGGCGCATTGGATGCCCTTCACGCCCAACCGGGAGTTCAAGGAGCACCCGCGCATGATCGTGCGGGCCGAAGCCTGCCACTTCATCACGGCCGAAGGGCGCCGCGTGTATGACTCGCTCTCCGGGCTCTGGTGCTGCGGCCTCGGCCACAACCGCCCTGAGATCGCGCAGGCCGTTGCGCGGCAGTTGCAGGAGCTCGACTACTCGCCAGGGTTCCAGTTCGGGCACCCGATGTCTTTCCGCCTCGCGAACACGCTGAAAGAGATGGCGCCCGCAGGCCTCGACTACGTGTTCTTCACCAACTCCGGCTCCGAGAGCGCGGACACCTCGCTCAAGATGGCGCGCGCCTACTGGCGCCAGAAGGGCATGGCCACCAAGACGAAATTCATCGGGCGGGCCAAGGGCTACCATGGCGTGAACTTCGGCGGCATCTCGCTGGGCGGCATCGGTCCCAACCGCAAGCTCTTTGGTCACACGCTGGACGCGGACCATCTGCCGCACACCCTGTTGCCGCAGAACGCCTTTTCGCGCGGCATGCCTGATAACGGCATCGAGTTGGCGGATCAGCTTGAAGAACTGGTGGCGCTGCATGATGCGTCCAACATTGCCGCCGTGATCGTGGAGCCTTTCTCGGGCTCTGCAGGCGTAGTTGTGCCACCCAAGGGTTATCTGCAGCGCCTGCGCGAGCTCTGCACCAAGCACAACATCCTGCTGATCTTCGATGAAGTGATCACCGGCTTTGGCCGTGCGGGCGATGTGTTCGGCGCTCAGGCCTTCGGTGTGACGCCCGACATCCTGAACGTCGCCAAGTGCCTCACCAACGGCGCCCTGCCCATGGGCGCCGTGATTGCCACAGGCGAGATCTACAAGACCTTCATGGACGCGGGCGGGCCGGAGTACGCGGTCGAGTTTCCGCACGGTTACACCTACTCCGCGCACCCCGTGGCCTGCGCTGCGGCTATCGCCGCGATGGAGGTTTTCCACAAGGAAGACAAGGTCGGCAAGGTGCGCGCCTTCGCGCCGTACTTCGAAGACGGCCTGCACAGCCTGAAGGGCACCAAGTACGTCGTGGATATCCGCAACTTCGGTATGGCCGGCGCCATCCAGATCGCAGCCAAACCCGGCGAGCCCGCGCGCAGGCCCTGGGAGATCGCACTCAAACTGTTCGAGCGCGGCTTCTACGTGCGCTGGGGCGGCGACACGCTGCAGTTCGCCCCGCCCTTCGTCACGGAACGGGAAGACTTCGACAAGCTCATCAATGCGCTTGCCGACACCATCCCCACCGTCGACTGACAAATTAAATGGGGTCAGACCCCAATTTAATTAGAGCGTAGGAGCGGGCCATGCCCGCGACAGGAATCAAATGGGGTCAGACCCCATTTATCGGATCGAGTGGGGTTGGTGGGCGGCAGAGGACTGCGAGTCAGCCGCTTTTACGCAACACACCGACTTGACGTGACACACCGCCGCACGCAAACGAAGGAACATGCAGATGACTCTCAGCACCTTGGGCCACTTTATTGACGGCGCCCCCGTTGCCGACACCGCGCGCACCCAGCCCGTCTACAACCCCGCCACCGGTCAGGTGGTGCGCAATGTAGCGCTTGCATCCAAACACACGGTTGAAGACGCCATCGCCGCCGCCGCCGCCGCATTCCCCGCCTGGCGCGACACACCGCCCTTGAAGCGCGCGCGCATCATGTTCCGTTTCAAGGAACTGCTCGAGCAGAACGCGAGCCGCGTATCCGCGATGATCACCGAGGAGCACGGCAAGGTGCTCGACGACGCGCTGGGCGAGTTTCAGCGCGGCGTGGAAGTGGTGGAGTACGCCTGCGGCGCGCCCGAGTTCCTTAAAGGCGAGCACGCGAAAAACGTGGGCCCCGCCATCGATTCCTGGAGCGAATTCCAGCCGCTTGGCGTGGTGGCCGGCATCACGCCGTTCAACTTCCCCGCGATGGTTCCGATGTGGATGTACCCGATGGCGATCGTGTGCGGGAACACCTTCGTGCTGAAGCCCTCCGAGCGTGACCCGAGCCCGCAGCTCCTCATCGCGCAACTCTTCAAGGAAGCGGGCCTGCCCGACGGCGTCTTCAACGTGGTGAACGGCGACAAGGAAGCCGTCGACACACTTCTCACCGACCCGCGCGTGCAGGCCGTGAGCTTCGTGGGCTCCACGCCGATTGCCGAGTACATCTACGCGACCGGCACCAAGCACGGTAAACGCATACAGGCGCTGGGCGGTGCGAAGAACCACGCGATCGTGATGCCGGATGCGGATATCGATAATGCGGTCAGCGCGCTGATGGGTGCGGCCTACGGCTCCTGCGGCGAGCGCTGCATGGCGATCTCGGTGGCGGTTGCTGTGGGCGATGAAGTCGGTGATCAACTGGTCGCCAAACTCAAAGAGCGACTCTCAAGCCTCAAGGTAGGCCCCGGCACCGCACCCGGCATCGACATGGGCCCGCTGATCAGCAGGCCGCACTTCGAGAAAGTGCGCAGCTACGTGGATCTGGGCGTGGAGGAGGGCGCGGATCTCGTCGCCGACGGACGCGGCCTGACCGTGCCTGGCCACGAAGAAGGCTATTTCCTCGGCGGTTGCCTGTTCGACCGCGTGACACCGGAGATGCGCATCTACAAGGAAGAGATCTTCGGCCCGGTGCTCTGCGTGCTGCGCGTGAAATCGCAGGAAGAAGCGATGCAACTGATCGACAACCACGAATACGGCAACGGCACCTGCATCTTCACGCGCGACGGCGAGGCCGCGCGCTACTTCACCGACAACATCAAAGTCGGCATGGTCGGCGTGAACGTCGCGCTGCCGGTGCCGGTGGCCATCCATAGCTTCGGCGGCTGGAAGCGTTCGCTATTCGGCGATCTGTACGCCTACGGCCCGGATTCGGTGCGCTTCTACACGCGCAGGAAGACCATCACGCAGCGTTGGCCGAGTGGCGGTGTGCGGGACAAGGCGCAGTTCGCGTTTCCGTCGAATGG
>CAJADV010000148.1 GCA_903938575.1 uncultured Gammaproteobacteria bacterium | reverse complement strand
GGTCGCGGGCATGGCCCGCTCCTACGGCGGGACGTGCGCGACAGCCGGCGTGATGCGCGTGTGCGGCATACGCAGCGTCCGATGTAGGAGCGCGCCATGCGCGCGATATCCGGGTTGGTCGCGGGCATGGCCCGCTACGGCACGGGGAGTCAGCGGGCGAAGGCCACCTCGCCACCCACCACCGTCATATCGACCTCAACCTCGCGCGCATCGACACCGGGCGCAAGCAGGTCCTGCGAAAGCACCACGAGGTCTGCGGCCTTGCCGGGCTCGAGCGTGCCGGTGCGTGTCTCGCGAAAACCCGCCCACGCATTGCCGCGCGTGTAGGCCGCGATGGCCTCGGGCACCGTCATGCGCTGACGCCCGCTCCAGCCCGCTGGCGTGGCGGCGCGCTCCAGATCCTTGCGCGTGGTGGCGGAGTGGATGCCCCACAACGGATCGACGCGGGTCACCGGCCAGTCGCTGCCGAGCGCCACCGGCACACCCGCGGCAAGCAGGGCCTGGAAGCAGTTGGTCCAGGCCTCGCGCACAGGCCCGAGCCGATTCATCAGCCAGCGGGTTTCGTCATCGGTGAAGTACGGCTGCAGCGAGGCCACGATCCGGTGCTCGGCCATGCGCGCCACGGCATCGGGGCTGGTGACGTAGGCATGCTCGATGCGAAAGCGCCGGTCGCGCGGGCCGTTGCGTCGCTCGGCCTCGAGAAAAGTGTCGATGGTCCAGTCCACCGCACGGTCACCGATGGCGTGCACCGCCACCTGCAGGCCGGCGGCATCGACACTGCGGATCTGCTCCGCGAGTTCGTCGAGATTGCTCTGGGCGATGCCGAGGGTGCCGGGCTGGTCGCTGTAGGGCGTGTTCAGCAGTGCGGTCCTGGCACCGAGCGAACCGTCCATGAAGCCTTTCAAAGACCCCCAGGAATGCCAGTCGTCGCCCCTGCCCTCGCGCGCCACGAAGTCCGCGAGACGCGGCCAGCTCTCCAGCGGTACCGCACTGTGCACGCGGATTTTCAAACTCCCGGCCCGGTGCGCGCGCTGCACGGCGGCGAGCGCCTCCCAGGTGTCCATGTCGTCGACAGCCGTAACGCCGAGCGCCAGCAAATGCTGCTGCGCGGCGAGCAGCGCCCGGTCCTCGGTCTGCGCAGAAGGCGGCGGCACATGCGCGTAGACAAGGTCGATGGCCTTGTTGCGCAGTATGCCGGTGGGCTCGCCCCGCTCATCGCGGTCGATGATGCCGCCCGAGGGATCAGGCGTCTTCGCCGTGATGCCCGCGAGCGCCAGTGCCTGCGAATTGGCCAGCATGATGTGGCCGTCGAGGCGGGAAACGATCACCGGGGTGTCGCGGGTGACGCCGTCTATCCAGCCCTTTTCAGGCAGTGCGCCGCCCCAGGGTTCGTGGTCCCAGTTGCCGCCCGTGATCCACTGGCCCGGGTGCTGCGCGGCACGCGCGGCAATGCGGCGCACGAAATCCTCACGGGTGGTGGCAAGGCGCAACTGGACCTCTTCGAGATCGAGTCCGCCTGAAATGAAATGCACATGATCATCGACAAATCCCGGCACCACGCGCCGGCCGTTCAGCGCCACGCGGCGCGTAGCGGGCCCGGCGAGACGCGCGATCTCTGCATCCCCGCCCACCGCCACCACTGTTCCCGCACGGATCGCGAGCGCCGTGGGTTCGACGCCCGCAACCGGGTAGGTGGCAGAGGTGCCGGTCCAGACATGCCCGCCCAGAAACACGGTATCGGCAGGTGGTGCCGCGCAGCCGCCCGCCAGGAGTGGCAGCAGGAGAATCGCGAACGCCGCAAGGCGACTCATGCAGGAGCCACCGCCGCCACGCGCTCCCTGCGGCACGACGCCGCCGGGAGCGCAGGCCGCATCAGCGGAAGGACCGGCGCAGGCTCATGCCGAAAGAGCGTGGCTGGCCGGTACGGATCGTGTCGCCGCCGAAATACGTGGCGGCGTTGAAGGGCCGCAACTGCACCACGCGCTGGTCGAGCATGTTGTCGGCATACAGCGTGAGATCCCAGAGATCCGTGCTGTAGCCCATCCGCAGGTCCACCGTCTCGTAGTCGGGCTGGCGGCCGCGAGCGCCGTAGCCGTTCTTGTCCTTGTAACGGTCGCCGTTGTAATCGAAGCAATGAATACCCGGGCAGCTGTCGTTGTCTTTGAGGCGGTTCCAGGAACCGTCGGTATAGCTGTACTGCAGCCGCGCGTAAGCCTCGCCGCCGTCGAGCAGGGCCATGGGCCAGGCGTATTCGAGGTAGGTGGAGAACTTGAGGTCCGCGGTGAGCGGCAATCGCGTGCCCCCCGGCAGGAAGAACGGCGTGGCGGTGGCGTCATTGGGGTTCTGGGCAACGATGTCGTCTTTAAGTTCCGCCTTGAAGAGGTAGGTGGACACAATCCCCGCTGACCAGCCCTCTCCCGTGCTCCAGGAAAGATCGAGATCGAAGCCATCGACCTGTGCATCGCCGAGGTTGGCAATGACGGTCTGATAGGGGTAACGCACGTCGGTGTTGCCGTCGTTGTCGGTGTCGACCGGGGTGCAGCAGCCGGGGTCGTTCAGCTCGAGCTGCATGTCTTTCCAGACCTGGTGGTAGCCGGTGATGTTCAGCTGTACCTGGCTGTCGAACCACTGCGATTTCAGGCCCAGCTCCCAGTTCTGGAGGGTGTCGGACTCATACTCCCGCGGGAAGGTGGGAACGAGGCCACGCTGCTCGGCGCGGTCGCGGTTGGCGCCGCCCAAGCGGAAGCCTTCGGAGTACAGCGCGTAGACCATGCGGTTGTCATCGATCTGGTATTTCACGCCGATCTTCGGCAGCCAGCCGTTCTCGCTGCCATCACTGGGCACCCAGCGCGGGTCATTGGTGGAGGGCACGCGCTCGTAGTAGAGGCGCTCGATATCTGCCTTGTACCAACGGGCACCGAAGAAGATTTTCCACTGCTCGTTCAGCGCGTACTCGCCTTCGCCGAAGACCGAGGCATCCTTGCGTTCCCAGCGCTCGCCTGAGCGCCAGTTGGCGTCGGTGGGCGCGAGAGGGTCCTGGCCGTTCAGTTCACGGACAGCCTGGAAGTGAGCCCAGCGCTCGGTGCGCGTGAAGTCCTTCACGTAGGTGCCGTACTCCCAGTGCTGCTCGGACTTCTGGTAGAAGAAACCGAGCGTCCAGTCGAGCTTGGAGGTGGAGCCGCCGAAGCGCGTCTCGTGGGTCCAGCGATTGTCTTTCTGGTCCTGGCGGAACCACGAGATCGGGTCTGCGTCGTCAACGTCGGTGCCCGAACCGTTCAGTTCGCAGGCCGTGGCGAAGTCGTAGATGTTGTAGTAGGGCTGGTCCGAGGCGCAGTTGCCACGTCCATAGACGCCGAGTACGGCGTGGTAGTAGGCAATGTTCTTGGTGGCGTCGAAGACGTAGGCCACGTCACGCTCAAAGTAGGAGGTTGAGCTGGTGACGGTGGCCCAGCCAAGGTCACCGTCGACGGTGAACTGGTAGTTCGACCAGGCATCGTCCCAGCGCTCGTTCACAAATTTCACGGTCTTCAGGTCGCCGACATTGGCGTCGTAATCGTTGAAGCCGGTTTGCTTGGAGCGGGCATTGTTGTAGATGCCGGTGAGAGACCAGTCCTCGTTCACCCACCACTTGGCGGAGATGCGCCCGCCCTGCCAGTTGCCCTCGTTGACGTCTTTTCCGACCAGCGCCGAGTTGTCCTTGGCGCCACGCAGCGGCGTGGTGCCGAGCACGTTGTCGATATAGCCCGCGTCCTTGGCACCGAAGCCCACCAGGCGGATGGCGAGCTTGTCCTTGATGAGCGGCATATTGACCATGACGTCGCCGTCCCAGCCCGTGCCGCCGCTGTCGATCTGCTCGAGGCCGCCGCCGATGCTGGCCTCGAAGGCCTCGGCATCTGGCTTGTTCACGATGTAGCGCACGGTGCCCGACTGCGAGCTGGCGCCGTAGAGTGTGCCCTGCGGGCCGGCGAGGCTCTCGATGCGGGCCAGGTCGATGGGACGGATTTCGGGAGACTGCGCGCCGGAGGTGAGCGGCTGCTCATCGAGATAAATGGCCGCCGAAGACTCCGCGATGAAGGGCCGGGGCGAATCCGCGAGCCCGCGGAACACGACTTTCATCTGGCCGGCACCGGCGCCCACCACCGTCATGGACGGCGAGAAGCGGGCCACATCCTGCAGGCTCTGGATGCCCTTCCTGGACATGTCCTTGGCGCTGAAAGACAGCACGGCCTGCGGGATGTCCTGGATGTTCTCGTCACGCTTGCGGGCGCTGACGATGACTTCCTCGATGCCTTGCTGGGCAAAAGCCACAGGGGCCATGGTTCCCGCCACGGCGGCGGAAACAGCGCTTGCAAGGGCGCGTCGACCAATACGATTACTTGGCAAGGAGCTCATCTTGCTTATTCCTCGTTCAGTGCGGATTTCCGGAGTCTAGCCAGCAGCGCGCCGCTTGTCTCCCCCCCCTGCCGGCCGATCCTCAGGGCGATGCGGGCTCGATCAGGAATTTGGTGCCCGTGGCGCGCTGCGCGTACACCGCCACTTCGGCCGGATCCACGGTGCCAGCAAGCGGGATGCGGCGGGCATAGTGGCTGCCAAAGGTGGTGAGCAACTCATCGGCCACCCGCTGCTTGAGGGCTGCGGTCACGGCCGGCCCGACGCGATTCAGGAAAGGGAACAGCAGCCAGCCGCCCACGCCCCAGCACATCCCGAAGCTGCGCGTGATCTCGGTGGGCGAGAGATCCAGCCCGCCGTAGATGTAGACCTGCTTCAACACATTGGAGCCGTAACGGCTGAACTCGGTGGCCGTGCGGGCGATGGCTGCCTCCATGCAGGCGAGGATCTGGCCGGCGAGCTTGCCGCCGCCGATGGCATCGAATGCGATGGTGGCACCGGTCAGGGCCAGCGCCTCGGTCAGTTCTTCCATGAACGCGGGCGAGTCGGTGGAGCAGACGTGCTTGGCGCCCTGCGCGCGCAGGAGCTCTGCCTGCTCGGGCTTGCGCACGATGTTCACCAGCTCGATGCCGTCTTTGAGGCAGATGCGGTTCAGCATCTGACCAAGGTTGGAGGCAGCCGCGGTGTGCACCAGTGCGCGATGGCCCTCGAGTTTCATGGTCTCGACCATGCCGAGCGCGGTCAACGGGTTCACGAAACAGGAAGCGCCCTGCTCCGCCGTGGCGCCTGCGGGCAGCGGCAGGCATTGATCGAGCCGCAGGCAGCGGTACTGGGCGTACATGCCGCCGCCCCCGATGCCGGCCACTGTGCGTCCGAGGAGCGCCTGCGCCTCGGGCGAGGAGCCCGCCCGCACCACCGTGCCCGCGCCCTCGTTGCCGCAGGGAATGGCCATGCCCACCCGCGGCGCCATCGCCCGCATGCCACGCTCGGGCACCGCCACGCGCAGCGCCGGATGGCCGTCGATCAGCACGCCCTTGGCGGTGGCCAGGTCCGCGGCGCCGAACAGCAGACCGATGTCGGAGGGATTGATCGGCGCGGCCTCGATGCGCAACACGATCTCGTTCGGACCGGGCTCGGGCGTGTCCACTTGAACCAGCGCGAGCTCCAGTTCGCCCTCGGGGCGGATCAGGGATTGCAGTTGCAGTCCGCGCAGCGGGTGCGTGTTGCTCATAAGGCTCTCCGGGTTGCAGATGGAAACATACGAAGCGAATTCATCGGGGCGAATGGCAAGAGCCGGCTCGCGCCGCGCGCCATGATACTTGCGAGCAGCCGTGTTCCGACCCCGGCGTGATCAGTAATGCGACCACCGCACTGCCCGCTGCCTCAGGAAAGCCCCCGCGCGATCTCGGCCGCGGCCATCAAGGACAGCGCACTGAAGGTGAGCGTGCCGTTGGCGCAACCCGAGGACACCAGCGTGGGCGCACCCACCACGAAAAGATTCTGGTGATCGTGACTACGGCCATGGCGATCGACCACGCTGCTCGCCGGGTCCTTGCCCATGCGGCAGCCGCCGCCGGGATGGTCCTGGAAGGCGTCGGTGGCGGAGGCGATCACGCGGCCGTTGCCGGCACGCGCCATATCGACCATCAACTCCGCGAGCCGCTGCTCGCTGTAACCGCGCAGCTCCGCAGACACCGGATCGTCGCGCAATTGCAGGCGCGCGAGCGGATCGCCGAAGGGCGTGCGGCGCGAGGCATCCAGCGTGATCTCGCTGTTCTTCGCGGGGATGACGTCGTAATAGCCACGCACGCGGGCGGTGGATTCGGTGTCGGTGCGGGCGCGCCAGTCGGCGAGCAGCGCATCGCCCATCAGGAGCTTGCCGGCGTCATCGCGCAGGCGCGGCAGGCGGCCCACGGTGTCTTCCCAGACACGCAGATCGTGGCGCAGGTATTTGTCGGTGCGCGGCTTGCGCATGAAGAACTTGCTGACC
>CAJADV010000147.1 GCA_903938575.1 uncultured Gammaproteobacteria bacterium | reverse complement strand
TAACGCTGCGCTACGAGAACGGTCGCCCGGTGGCGGTGGATGCCGTGGTGCTCTCGACGCAGCACGACGACGATGTATCCAACGAGACCATCCGCGAGGCCGTGATCGAAATGATCATCCGCCACGTACTCCCGGCCGAATGGTTGCATGCCGACACCAAGATCCACGTGAATCCCACCGGACGCTTCGTGATCGGTGGCCCCATGGGGGACTGCGGACTGACCGGGCGCAAGATCATTGTCGACAGTTACGGCGGCATGGCGCGCCACGGCGGCGGCGCCTTCTCGGGCAAGGACCCCTCGAAGGTGGATCGCTCGGCGGCATACGCAGCGCGTTATGTGGCCAAGAACATCGTGGCAGCAGGGATCGCGGAGCGCTGCGAGATCCAGGTCTCCTACGCCATCGGCGTGGCTGATCCGACCTCGATTTCGGTGAACACCTTCGGCACCGGCAAGCTGCCCGACCACGAGGTGATCGCGCTGATCCGTGATCACTTCGACCTGCGCCCGCGCGGCATCATCGAGATGCTCGACCTGAAGCGCCCCATCTACCGCGCCACGGCCTCCTACGGCCACTTCGGGCGCGAGGGCGAGGGCTTCAGCTGGGAGCGCACGGACCGGGCGGCAGACCTCGCAAAGGCGCTGTAGGCCGTACCTCAGGACAGATGGAACGCCCCGGCTCGCCAGGGTGAAAAAGAGGCGCAGGGTGCGGACCAGTGCGGGCTGCCGACACCCTGAATACGAATTCCCGTTAATGCATTCACACCGTCAGGAGACCTTGAAATGACTACCGCAGTACGCATCGACACGCTTTTCACCGACTACAAAGTCGCCGATATCACGCTCTCAGAGTGGGGCCGCAAGGAAATCCAGATCGCTGAGAGCGAGATGCCGGCCTTGATGGCAATCCGCTCGCGCCATCGCGATGACAAGCCGCTGGCTGGTGCCAAGATCCTCGGTTGCCTGCACATGACCATCCAGACCGCCGTGTTGATCGAGACGCTGGAGGAGCTGGGCGCCGAAGTACGCTGGTCCTCGTGCAATATTTTCTCGACGCAGGATCACGCAGCCGCGGCGATCGCCGCGCGCGGGACAGCCGTCTACGCCTGGAAGGGCGAAACGGAGGAAGAGTACGAGTGGTGCATCGAGCAGACCATCATGAAAAACGGCAAGCCCTGGCCGGTGAACATGATTCTCGATGACGGCGGCGATCTCACGCAGATCCTGCACGAGCGCTTCCCGGCGCTGCTCGACGCTGTGCACGGCGTCACCGAGGAGACCACCACGGGCGTACTGCGACTCCAGGAAATGCTGAAGAAGGGCACCCTCAAAGTGCCGGCCGTGAACGTGAACGACTCGGTCACCAAATCGAAGAACGACAACAAGTACGGCTGCCGTCACAGCCTGAACGACGCCATCAAGCGCGGCACGGACCACCTGCTGTCCGGCAAGCGCGCGCTGGTGATCGGTTACGGCGACGTGGGCAAGGGTTCGGCGCAATCGCTGCGTCAGGAAGGGATGATCGTGCGGGTAACCGAGATCGACCCCATCTGCGCCATGCAGGCCTGCATGGACGGCTTCGAGCTGGTCTCGCCCTACATCGACGGCATCAATGACGGCACCGCCGAGCGCATCGACCGCGACTTGCTGGCGCATATGGATCTCATCGTCACCGCCACGGGCAATATGGACGTCTGCGACCGGCACATGCTGGCAGCGCTGAAGAGCGGCTGCGTGGTGTGCAACATCGGCCACTTCGACGACGAAATCGACACCGCCTTCATGCGCCGTACCTGGGAATGGGACGAAGTGAAGCCGCAGGTGCACCGCATCTTCCGCGACCGCGCCACCAACGATCACCTGATCCTGCTCTCCGAAGGCCGTCTGGTGAACCTTGGCAATGCCACCGGGCACCCCTCGCGCATCATGGACGGCTCCTTCGCCAACCAGGTGCTCGCGCAGATCTACCTCTACGGTCGCCGCTTCGCCAATCTGATGCCCGAACTCAAAGAAGCGGCTATGGGCATCGAAGTGCTGCCCAAGCACCTCGACGAGGAAGTGGCACGGCATATGGTGGCCGGCTTCGGTGGCGTGCTCACGCGCCTGCGCGCCGATCAGGCGGACTACATCAAAGTCCCGGTAAATGGTCCGTTCAAGAGCGACCAGTACCGCTACTGAGCAGGCTCGGGTAGCGGCTCAAGGCATCGGCGGATGCGCGACATCCGCGTCTTCGTCGAAATGCCCCTGGTGGCGGGAGCGGAATTTGCCGCGCCCGCCACTCTCGCGCACTACGCGCGCAATGTACTGCGCCTGCAGACCGGCGATGCGCTGCAGCTCTTTGACGGCAGCGGCCGGGAGTTTGCGGCGAGCGTAGCCGCAGCAGGCAAGAGGGAACTCCGTATCCTCGTCGGTGAGGAACTCGAGGCTCTTCCCGAATCACCGCTTGCGGTCCATCTCGGACTCGGCCTGTCGCGCGGCGAGCGCATGGACTGGGCCCTGCAGAAGGCAACCGAGCTCGGTGTCGCCTCGGTCACGCCACTGGTGCTCTCGCGCTGCAACGCACGACTCTCCGAAGAACGCAGCGAATCGCGCATGCGGCACTGGCGACAAGTGCTGGTGAGTGCCTGCGAGCAGTGCGGGCGGTCTCGTCTGCCGGTGTTGCACGAGCCTTCCGGGCTCGACGCCTGGCTCGCCACCCACGCCGGCATCCCCGGCCTGGTGCTGCATACCCGCGACGCCGTGCGGCTTTCCGCCACGGCTGTCGCGCCGCGGGAGATCTGTGTGCTGACGGGTCCGGAGGGCGGACTGGACGATGCGGAATTCGCCGCAGCGCTGGCGGCGGGGTTCAAGGCCTGGTCGCTGGGACCCCGCGTCCTGCGGGCCGAGACGGCACCCGCAGCGGCTCTCGCGATACTCCAGCACCTGTGGGGAGATACCTGAGGCAGCGCCTCATCGCCATTCGGTGTTTCAGGTGCGCGTTTGCCACAGACGCTCAGTCCGTTTCCAGCAGGCCGAACAGGCGACTCTCGATGTAGTCGAGATCGGGAATCGCAGCGGCCTGACCATGCACCCGCACCCTCATGCTCTCGGCAGGTCCGGGCACGACGTCGTCGAGCTGCTGGATATCAGGGGGCGTCAAGCGAAGCAGGTTGGGCACACCTCGGGTGAGCAACGCATAGCGGCGCTGCTCGGCCTGACTGCCCAAGGTGCCAATGATCACGATACGGCTGCCGGTTTCCTCTTCCGCCACGGGCTCCCCGTTCAGCGCCTCGAAGGACAACACCGGCACCGCCTCGTGGTGCCACTTCACATGGCCCAGCAGCCAGTCGGGCGCGCCGTCCGGGGGCGTGAGTTCGCGGCGCTTGATGATCTCGGCGACGACAGAGGTGGGCACCACGAGCAGCCTGCCGGTCACCGGCAGCAGCAGCGCGCTCAGGTCGAGCACCGTGTTTTCACTGTCCATGCGCCTAGTCCGCCACGCGTCCGGTTGCACGCCCGAGAAGCGCGTTGATGTGCCCGAGCAGCACGCTCTCCTGATAGGGCTTTCCGAGATACAGATTGGCGCCCAGAGACAGAGCACGCTCGCGGTGTTTGTCGCCCGTACGCGAGGTGATCATGATCACTGGCAAATGGCGCAGCGCCTCGCTCAGTCGCACCTTGCTCAGCACCTCGAAGCCATCCATATGCGGCATCTCGATGTCGAGCAGCATGAGATCGGGAATCTGCTCCTGGAGGAGCACCATCGCCTCGGCACCGTCCTTGGCCATCATGACCCGCATGCCTTCGCGCTCGAGGAAGCGCGTCGTGACCTTACGCACGGTCACGGAATCATCGACCACCATGACGAGCGGCACTCGCTCGGTCTGCGCCGCCTTGTCCTGCAGCCTGACATCGGCCCCGCTCAGCGGGGCGCGCGCGGCATCGGCGCGGAGCATCGCGGGGATATCGAGAATGAGCACCACGCTGCCGTCACCTAGCACGGTGGCGCCGCTCAAGCCCGGCACCGCGCCGAACTGCGGCCCAAGGCTCTTCACCACGACTTCGCGCGCACCGACCAGGTGATCGACTTCCACTGCGAGCATCTGTCCGCCGCCTCGCACGAGCACGACCGGGACGTTTTCCTCGAGGTTGCCGAGGTCCACCTGCTCACCCGGGTAGAGGAGTTCGCCCAGATGCCGCACTGCATATTGCTGGCCGGCGTAGGCGAGCAGCTCCGCATCCGGACCGCTGTAACGCACGAGATCCCGCGCGGGCATCCGCACCACGCCATCGACGGTGTTCAGCGGGAGTGCGTAGCTTTCGGTGCCCACGTTCACCATGAGCGCACGACTCACCGACACGGTGAACGGGAGACGGATGAGGAAGCGGCTGCCCTTGCCGGGGACGCTGCGGATCTCGAGCGAGCCGCCCATCTGGCGGATCTCGCTGCTCACCACATCCATGCCCACACCGCGGCCGGATATCTGGGTGATTTTCTCGGCGGTGCTGAAACCACTCTGCAGGATGAACTGCGTGATCTCGTGATCACTCAGCTGGGCCTCGGGCGCCATCAGCCCGCGCTCGATGGCCTTGCGGCGCACGGCGTCGATATTGACGCCCGCGCCATCGTCAGAGAGCGAGAGCAGCACATCGCCGCCCTCGCGAGCAATCTCGATCAGGATGTGGCCGGTGGCAGGTTTGCCGGCAGCCAGGCGTCTCTCAGGCGACTCGATGCCGTGGTCCACCGCGTTGCGAAGCATGTGTTCCAGCGGCGCGACGACGCGCTCCAGGATGCCGCGGTCGAGTTCGCCGTCCATCTTGCCGAGATCAAGGTCGACGTTCTTGTCGAGTTCGGCGGCCACCTGGCGTACCACGCGCTTGATGCGCGGCAGGATGCTGGAGAAGGGCACCATGCGCGAGCGCATCAGTCCTTCCTGCAGCTGGCTGTTGATGCGCGACTGCTGGATCAGCACCGTCTCGAGATCGCGGGTTTTCTCCGAGAGCGTGCGCTTGATGTCGAGGATGTCGGAAGCACTCTCGACCAGCGAACGCGAAAGCTGCTGGAGCTGGGAGTAGCGGTCCATCTCGAGCGGATCGAAACCCTCGGTGCCCGTGGTCTCGACGCGCTCACGGCGGAACAGGATCTGCGCCTCGGTGGCGATATCGAGCCGTCGCACCTGGCCCTGCAGGCGCTCGATGGTCGACTGCATATCGTCGAAGAGCTGACCAAGCTCGCTCACCTGCTCCTCGACGCGGCCGCGCGAGATGCTGGTTTCTCCCGCCAGGTTGACCAGGTCCTCCAGCAGTTGCGAGGACACCCGCACCACCTCGTCGCGCGGCTTCGCCGGCGCCGCGGCCGGTTGTGGCGTCAGCCTCGGCGCCGACGGCAACGTGGAGGGCGCGGGGCGTACGACGGTGATTTCCGGTTCTGCAGCGGCGGCAGGCGCCTCGACCGCAGGGATCTGCAGGGGAGGCGTCACCACGGCCGGTGCGGAGACCGGCTCGGCGGTCGCCGGCGCGGAGACTGCGGCGGCCGGCGCTGCGGGCTCCGGGCGGCCACGAATCATGTCCATGGCGCGCGCGAGCTGCTCATGGAAGTCGGCGACACGCAGGAAGAAGGCATCCGGCAGGCCGGCGGGATTGACGCCCTCGGCAAGCAGCATCGACTCGAACTCGTGCGCCAGATCACCAAGCACCGAAATGCCCGCCATGCGGGCGCCGCCCTTCAGGGTGTGCAGATCGCGCTGCAATTTGTCGAACAGGGCGCGATTGCCGCGCTGCGCTCGCCAGCCGTCGATGCCGGTATCGATCGAAGCCATCAGCTCCTCGGCCTCTTCGAGGAAGATGCCGAGGAGCTCGAGATCGACGTTGCTCATGTCACGCGCGATGCGTTCGCGCGGCGAGAGTGCGGGCTCGGCGGTTGCGGCGGGGAGCGGCGCCTGCGGCTCGGGCTCGGCCATATGCACTGGCTCTGCCGCGCTTGCTGCTTCGGGCTGCAGCTCTGGCTCTGGCGCGAGCCCGATTCCGGGCTCGGGCTCTGGCTCTGGTTCTGGCTCTGGCCCGGGCTGCAACTCGAGCTCGCGCTCCGGTTCGGGCTGGGGCTCGCCAGCTTGCAGTGCGTCGGCTTCGGGCTCGGGCTCTTCCGCCTGCGCCGGCTGCAGCTCGACTTGGGCCGGTTCGGCGTGGAGTTCTGCCTCGATCTCGCGCGGTGCCTCGGGCTCGGGCTCGGGCTCGGGCACCTCCAGTGAAACCGGCGCGATGTCTTGTGGCTCGGCGGGTTGCTCGACGGGCATGGCGATAGGCGCGGGCGCCGGCCGTCCGCACACCAGATCCATTACCTCGAGCAGCTGCTCGTGATAGGCG
>CAJADV010000146.1 GCA_903938575.1 uncultured Gammaproteobacteria bacterium | reverse complement strand
CTTGCCGAAGGCACGATCGAGCCGGCCATCGGGATTGCTGCAGGCGAGCAGCGGGTTGCTCGCCTCGACGATCATCGCCTTCACGCGGCCTTCTTCGATGTCGGGTGCGAGCATCCCCGATGGCATCAGGCCCACCACGCTCGGCAGACCGTCCGGGCGCACCGTCTTCAGCGTGACGTCACCGGCCTTTTTCACCTCGCCGGCCATGTCGATGATGCCCTTGCCCATCAGCATGCCGCCGGCGCGATCAAGGTTGCCGGAGATCGCGTTGATGCACTCGAGCAGCCAGAAGCAATGCGTGCCGCTGCGCCCCTGGTTCACGCCCGTGGCCATGTAGAGACCCGCGCCATTGGCGCTGCGGTGGCTCTCGACCAGCGAATTGAAGGTGTCGACGTCGATGCCAGTCACCGCCGCCTGACGCTCGGCCGTCCAACCCGCCACCGCTTCCTTGAGCGCGGCATAGTTTTTCATGTGGCGCGCGATGCGGGCCTCCTCGACGCTGCCGCTGTTGATCAGCGCATTGCACCAGGCCGCCAGCAGAAAAACGTCCGTGTCCGGGCGGATGAACACATGCTCGCCCGCCTGCGCGCTCTCGATGCGCCGCGGGTTGATGAAGACCACGCGCCCGCCGCGCCGCGTGATGTCCTTCAGGCGCTGCACCGCGTGCGGGAGGTGGTAGAGCGTGTTGCCCGAGACCGCGGGGTTGGCACCCAGCACCGCGAGGAATTCGGTGCGGTCTACATCCGGATAGGCAAGCTGAAAGGGCGAGCCGTACACGTCCTCGCAGACGCGGAACTTGTTGGTGGTGTCGCAGGTGCCGGTGCCGAACATCGCGCGCGAGCCGAGCGCCTTGTAAAAGGCATTGCGGAACAATGGCGCGAGCACGTTCGCCCCGCCCGCGCTGCCCACCAGATGGGCGATGGCATCAGCGCCGTCGCGATCGCGGATGGCCTTGATGCGGGCGCCGATCTCGGCGATCGCCTGCTCCCAGCCGATGGGCTCCCAGCGCGTGCCGTTGCGCTTCATGGGCTGCGTGATGCGGTCGGGGCTGTTCTGCACCTGATCGAAGTGGATCCCTTTCACGCAGGAGTAGCCCTTGCTCACGACGTGCTGCTTGTCGGGGCGTATGGCGACGACGCGGTTGTCTTCCACATCGACCTCAAGGCCGCAGGTGGCCTCGCAGACACGGCAGAAGGTATGGCGGGTGCTGGGCATGAGCGGAGTTCTCGCGTGGCTCAGGGGATGTTCGCCCCCGCGTAGCGGAGACAGACCAACGATACGTCTCCCGCGCCGACAACACCATGCCGCTTTAACCCGGCAGCAGCCGTGCGCACCCCGGACCCATCACCGCGATGATCCGCGTGGGGCGCGCGCGATCGCATTGCTATACTCCCGCCCCTCCGGCCTACCGATCACGCGCGGCTCCCCGTATGAAGCACCGCAGCCTCCAGTCACTCGGCACCGCGCTCCTCGCGGCCCTGCTCGGCGCCTGTGCAGCGGCCCCGCGGGAGATCGAGCAGCCGGGCATCGCCTGGAACGTGGAGTTTGAATACCCGTTGCGGTTTCAGCGCATGGTCGATGAGCAGATGCTGATCGTCGGGACCAGCCGCCACCTGCATGCCCTTGACCCCCGCAGCGGCCGCCAGCTCTGGCGCGCGCGCAACGTCTCCGCGCGCAGCGAGGACATCATCGCCGTGCCGGAACTGCCCTACCTGCTGGTGATGGATGCCGCCGGCGGCAGTTTCGACGACGGCGACACCCACATTCTCGCCATCGACCGCTTTGACGGCGAGATGTTCTGGGAGTCACCGCGCATCGCCGGCAAAGTGCAGCAGGCGGTGATCGATCCCGACAGCGGACGGCTTTACGCGGTGGCCGTGGCCGCACCGCACGGCGACGACACCGGGCTGCTCGCGGACCTCCTTCCCGGCAAGGGCATCGGCAGCGGCTTGCTGCGCGAACCGCAGCTGATCGCCATGGAGCTGCGCACCGGACGCATCCTCTGGACCCGCGGCTTCGGCGACCGCGTGCCGCTGCGCCCGGTGGGCGGACGCGTGCTGGACGAGAACGGCGACTGGCAGCCCGAGCGCTCCTTCGACCTCGGGCTCTACCGTGAGCCCTTCGTGGCGGGCGACCGGATATGCCTGAGCTACACCGGGATCAGCTGCTTCTCCGCGGCCACCGGAGCGCCGGCGTGGCAACGGGAGTTCGCAGTGAACGAGGGCAAGGCGGCGCTCTCCTACACCAGCGCCCTCACCGATGACCGCACCGTCTACATGAGCGGCGGCGGGCGGCTGCAGGCGCTGGACGCCGCGAGCGGCGCACTGCGCTGGCAGTCGCGACGGGCCGATGCGATACCGCAAATGGTCGAGATGCCCGACACCCT
>CAJADV010000145.1 GCA_903938575.1 uncultured Gammaproteobacteria bacterium | reverse complement strand
TCGGCTGCGAACAATCGCACCGCCGCGTTGCCGATGCCGCCGGCGCCGCCGGTGACGATGATGCGCTTGCCGTCGAGTTTGCCCATCTGCTGCTGCCCTCCGAATGTCCTGAAGATCGCCCATGCCGGTCTCGCGTCGTGACGCGTCACCGGTTCTGCCACGCCGCCACGCGACGAACCGCATCCTAAAACATGTTGCCAGTTGCGCGGCGTCGTCTGCGTTGCCACTGCAGCCAGAACGCGGCTTTTATTGGCAGAATCACTGGCGCCGAAGGCCGTACCGTGGCGGAGTAACAAGGGCATGTCGGTGACTGCCCAAATATTTCAAACTGCAATACTCGAAACCATACTGAATACATTTCAGGGCGCTGGTCGCTCCGTATCCGCTCAGTGTGCCCGGTGCGGCTTCAGCCCCCTTGGCTCAACATGCTGATTCCACAGCAAAAGACTTTAGCGTCAGCGGACCATCACCAAGAGTCCGATGCACTGGCACGTCCTCTGCAGTGTCAGTCACAGCCCTTGCGAGCAGGAAGCCTTATCGCCATGAACGCCAAACCCTTGTCCGGGATCCGCATCCTCGACTTGACCCACATGCTCTCCGGCCCCTACGGCACCATGATCCTCGCCGATCTGGGCGCCGAGACCATCAAGGTCGAGCCCCTGACCGGGGAGGGCACTCGCGCGCTGCTGGCGAAGGATCCGAAAAACTCCGTGGACGGCATGGGCGCCTACTTCCTCACCCTGAACCGCAATAAACAGAGCGTCTGCGTCGACCTCAAGTCCACTCAGGGTCTGGAACTCTTCTACCAGCTCGCCGAAACCGCCGATGTGGTCGTCGACAACTTCAGCGCCGGGGTAACGCAGAAACTCGGCATCGATTACCCGCGCCTCGCCGCCCGCAATCCGCGCATCATCACAGCCACCATCTCGGGCTTCGGCAGCGACGGGCCGCGCTATCAGCGCCCGGCCTTTGACCAGGTGGTGCAGGCCATCGGTGGTGGAATGTCCATCACCGGGGCCGATCCGGAACACCCCACTCGCGCCGGCATCCCGATCGGTGATCTGGGCGGGGGCATGTTCGCGGTTATGGGCATACTGGCGGCGCTGGTCGAGCGCAATGTCAGCGGCTGTGGCCAGCACGTCGACATTTCCATGCTCGACTGCCAGATCTCGATGCTGAACTACATGGCCACCATGCACTTTCTCTCGGGCGAGGATCCGCACCCGATCGGCAACGCCCACTTCGTGCACGTGCCCTACAACACCTTCCGCACCGCTGACGGTTTCATCGTGATCGCCGTGATCTTCGACCAGTTCTGGGACAATCTGGCCGAGATGCTCGGAGACCCGGAACTCCAGCGCGAGGAATTCCGCGGTCAGCCCGGGCGGCTGGCGGCCAAGGCTTTCATCGAGGAGCGGTTGAATGCGATCCTCTCGGGGAACACCTCGGCCCACTGGCTGGAGGCGCTCGAGCGCTCGCGCATTCCCTGCGCTCCGGTCAACCGCTTCAGCGAGGCGCTTTCGGACTCGCAGGTGCTGCATCGCAACATGGTGATCGAACTGAAACACCCCAACGGCCACTCGACGCGCGGCCCCGGAAACCCCATCAAGCTCTCCCGCACGCCGGGCGAGGATTTCACCTCGCCGCCCTTGCTGGGGCAACATACGCGGGATGTGCTGGGCAACCTGCTTGGCATGCCGGCCGAGACCCTCGACCGGCTGGTCTCTGATGGAGTCATTGCATGAGTCGCGAGCGAGTCATCATCAACGAGGTAGGGCCGCGCGACGGCTTGCAGAACCAGGCGCGCACGCTGCCACCGGTCGAGCGGGTGCGGTTGATCAGGGCGCTGTTCGCGGCAGGGCTTTCACACATCGAGGCCGGGAGCTTTGTCTCGCCGAAGGCGGTGCCCCAGATGGCGGGCGCCGATCAGGTGCTCGCGGGCTTCACGCCGGAGGAGCGCTTGCAGCTCAGCGTGCTGGTGCCGAACGAGAAGGGATATGCACTCGCGCGCGCTGCAGGTGCCACGCGGGTCGCGCTGGTACTCTCGGCCACTGACACCATGAGCCTGAAGAACCTCGGCATGGATGCGGCGAAGGTGCTGGACGTCGCGCGCGGCATCATTGCCCGTGCCCGCGAGGAAGGCGTGATCGTGCAGGGCTATATTTCGGTGGCCTTCGAGTGTCCTTTCGAGGGGCCGGTGGATCCGGCGGTCACGGAGCGGCTGACAGAGGAGCTTCTCGCCGCAGGTGCCCATGAGGTGGCGATCGCAGATACCATCGGTGCCGCGAGCCCCGCGGCGGTGCGCGCGTTGATGGGACGGTTGGTGTTGCGCCACGGCGCAGCGGTGCTTTCGGGCCATTTCCACGACACCCGCGCCATGGCGGTTGCCAACAGCTACGCAGCACTGGACGCCGGGATCCGCAAGTTCGACAGTTCGATCGCGGGGCTCGGTGGTTGCCCCTTTGCGCCGGGTGCCTCCGGTAATGTGGCGACGGAAGACGTGGTGCTGATGCTCGAGGCCTGCGGCATGGACACCGGCATCGACATGCCCAAGCTGCTGGTGGCCTCGCAATTGGCGCAGGAACTCACCGGCAGCGCACCGGGGCCGCGTGCCCAAGGGTGGTTCCGCAAGCGGTATCCGGCGTGAAGTGGTAGTGGGTTCGCTCGGCGCGGGAGCAGTCGCGGGCATGGCCCGCTCCTACGGGGCTCCCCGCTCGGCGCGCTACCCGAACTGATGCAGGAGCGGGCCATGCCCGCAAAAATGGGTTGCAGGACGTAGGAGCGGGCCATGCCCGCGACCAGACAACGACGCTGTACACGGCCTCGACCGTGCGCAACGCAGACAGCAGACGGGGAGATCGAACGATGAGCTACAGACTGGGCGTGGACGTGGGCGGTACCTTCACCGACCTGCTTCTGCTTGACGACGAGACCGGCGCCACCTTCACCGCCAAGGTGCCCTCGACCCCCGAGGATTCCTCCATCGGCGTGCTGAACGGCATTGCCGCGATCTGCGAGGAGTCCGGCATCGCCCCGAGCAGCATCTCCCGGGTGATGCATGGCACCACCGTTGCCACCAACGCGGTGCTCACCGGTCGCGGTGCGCGCGTCGGCCTGGTCACCACGGCGGGCTTCCGTCAGGTGCTGCAGGTGGCGCGCTCTTTTTGTCCGGGCGGTCTCGGCGGCTGGGTGAGCTTCATGAAGAAGCCCCTGCTGGCACCGCTTGAACTGACCATCGAGGCCGAGGAGCGGGTCGATGCCCACGGCGCCATCATCCGCGAACTCGATCGCGTGCAGTTGCGCGCCGAGCTCGAGCGTCTGCGCGCGCGCGGCACCGTGCAGGCGCTCACGATCTGCTTTATCAACGCCTACCAGAACGGTGCCAACGAGCGTGCCGCGCGCGAAGTGGCCCGCGAAGTCTTCGCGGATATGTCGATCTCGATCTCGAGCGAAGTGGTTCCGGAGATGCAGGAGTACGAGCGTACCGAGACCACAGTGGTTAACTCCTACGTGCGTCCCGAAGTCGCCAAGTACGTCACCAACCTGCAGAACGCGCTGTTTGATCGCATGGGTGAAGACGTGCAGCTCGCGATCCTGCGCTCCGATGGCGGCCTCGCCTCGGCGCGCGCCGCGGCGGATTCGCCCGTCAACCTGCTGCTCTCCGGCCCGGCCGGTGGTGTGGCTGGCGCCGTGTTTTTCGCCTCCAAGGCGGGTCACCAGGACATCCTCAGCTTCGATATGGGTGGCACCTCCACCGATGTCGCGCTTATCCAGGGTGGCCGGGCGCGGGTGCGCCGCGAGACCATCGTGGGCGATGTGCGCGTGCGCGCACCCTCCGTGGACGTGCGTACCGTGGGTGCGGGCGGCGGCTCCATCGCGTTCGTGCCGGCGCTCACCAAGGCGCTGCGCGTGGGCCCGATGTCCGCGGGCGCAGTGCCCGGGCCTGCGGCCTATCTCAAGGGCGGCACGGAACCGACCGTCTGTGACGCCAACGTGGTGCTCGGCTACTTGCCTTCCGACGTGCGTCTCGGCGGGCGCATGGTGATCGACAAGGCGGCCGCGGATGCTGCCGTGCAGAAAGTCGCCGACGCACTGGGCATCGGACTTCTCGAGGCCGCCGAGGGCATCGTGAAGATCGTGAACGAATCGATGTTCGGGGCGCTGCGTCTGGTGTCGGTGGAGCAGGGCTACGATCCGCGCGATTTCTCGCTGGTGGGTTTCGGGGGTGCGGGTCCTCTGCATGCCAACGCGCTCGGCGTCCTCACGCAGGCCTGGCCGGTGATCATCCCGCCGGGTCCTGGCGTGCTTTGCGCCTATGGCGACGCCACCACGCAGGTGCGCGATGAGGCCTCGTTGAGTTACTTGCGCCGCCTTGAAGAACTTGCCGTGGCCGACCTGCTCACCGATCTCGAGAAACTCCGTGCGCGTGCGGCCGAATCGCTGGATGCCGATGGCATCGCCCGCGAGGAGCAGGAAGTAGAGTACGAGGCCGATGTTCGCTACACGGGGCAGGCTTTCCAACTCACGCTGCGTTTTTCCGCCGCCGAACTTGCGGCCGGCGACACGGCGCTGTTGCGCGAGCGCTTCGATCGCGAGCACGAGCAGCTCTTCACCTTCGCGCTCGGCGAGGGCCACGAGATCGTCATGCTGCGCGCGGTGGTCAAGCAGCGCGCGCGCGCGCTGCCGGTGCTGAAGTTGGGCCGCGAGGGCACCACGCTCGCCGATGCAAAAATCCACGACACCCGTATCTACCACAGTGGGGGGTGGCATGCCGCGCCCATCTACGACCGCAATCTCCTGCACGAGGGACTGGTGGTGCCGGGCCCCGCCATCGTCCAGGAAATGGACTCCACCACGCTCTTGCTGCCCGGTCACGTCGCGCGCATCGACACCGTTGGCAACCTGCTGATCGCACCTGCCGGGAGGACCTGAGATGAGCGCACGCATCCTCGAGACCAACGCCACGCCACTCGCACGGGTGGAGGTTGATTCCGTCACCGTCGATATCATCGAGAACGCACTGCGTAACGCGCGCGTAGAGATGGACGCGGTGCTGTTCCGCACTGCCATGAGCCCGGGCATCCGCGAGCAGGGCGACTGCTTCCCGATGATCGCCAACCGCGCCGGCAAGATGGTGGTGGGCCAGTTCGGCTCCTTCATCCACGGGTTCACGCAGGCCTACGGCGGCGAGATCGAGGAAGGCGACATCATCCTCACCAACGACCCGTACATGTGCAACGCGGCAGTCAGCCACCTGCCAGACTGGATCGTGCTTACGCCGGTGTTCAAGGACGGGCGTCACATCGCCTGGGCCGCGATGTTCGGTCACATGTCAGACAACGGCGGCTCGGTGCCGGGCAGCATTCCGGTGGCGGCGCAGACGATCTTCGAGGAAGGCATCCGCATCCCGCCCACCAAACTCTACAAGAAGGGCGTGCTGCAGTCCGACCTGCTGGAACTGATACTGCACAACGTGCGCACGCCGCAGTGGAACCGCTTCGATCTGAACGCGCTGGTGGCGGCTTGCAATACGGCGGCACGCCGCTGCGTGGAACTCGCCGAGCGCTTCGGCGACGACGTGCTCTTCAGCACCATGGAAATCATGCTCGAGCGCAACTACCACGCGATGAAGCACATCATCGAGACGCTGATCCCCACGGAGCCGCGCGAGTTCGAGGACTACCTCTGCGACGACGGCGTGGGTTTCGGGCCCTACAAGATCCGCTGCCGCATGTGGCGCGAAGGCTCGACCTGCATCTTCGATTTCGCCGGCACCGATCCGCAGGCGGCGAGCTCGATCAACTTTTACCTGAACGAAGACATGTTCAAGATGTTCTTCGGCTCTTTCACCATCAACCTCTTCGACCCGCAGATCCTTTTCAACGACGGCTTCTACGATCTGGTGGATGTGCGCATCCCCGCCGGTTCGTTGCTGAAGCCTGCCTATCCCGCCGCGCTCAGTGGACGCACCCACGCGCTGGGACGGATCTTCGATGTGATGGGCGCGCTGCTCGGTCAGGGTGCCCCCGAGGTGCTGAATGCAGCCGGCTTCTCGGATTCCCCGCACTTGTTCTATTCGGGCTATGACCAGAAGGGCGAGTGGTTCCAGCTCTTCCAGATCGGTTTCGGCGGCATTCCCGGGCGCCCCGTGGGCGACGGGCCGGACGGTCACTCGCTGTGGCCTGGTTTCACCAACGTGCCGAATGAATTCATCGAGGCCTACTTCCCGCTACGCATCGAGCGCTACGAGACCATCACGGACTCCGGCGGCGCCGGCAAGCACCGCGGCGGCAACGGACTTTCGGTGGCTTACTGTTTTCTGTGCGACGGCACCATCGGCGTGCACGACGAGCGCTGGCTCATGTACCCCTGGGGCGTGAACGGTGGCGAGCCCGGCATGCGCTCCACCAAGCGTCTGGTGCGCGCGGACGGCAGCGAGGAGTGGCTGCCTGCCAAGTGCGAGCGCGTCATCGTGAAGGCGGGGGATCTGCTGTACTTCAACACCTGGGGCGGCGGTGGTTGGGGCGACCCGCTGGCGCGTGATCCCGCGCTGGTCGCGCAGGATGTGGACCGCGGTCTCGTGAGTGTGGAGGGCGCGCGGCGCTATGGCGTGGTTATCGTCGACGGCGCGCGTGTGAACGAGTCCGCTACCGCGGCGTTGCGCTCGCACAGGTTGGCTCGTCGTGGCCCGCTGCCACTCTTTGACCGCGGTGGCAGTGTCGAGGAGATCATCTCCCGCGCCCGCGCCGAAACCCATCTGGAACCTCCGCAGCCACCGCGCTTCACGCGCGCTGGCGCGGCCTGAGACGCTGCGGTGCAACTCGAGCGGAGGAGCCTTCCGCCGGGCAAGCGCCCGGCGCTGGTGCTGGTGGACTTCAGCACCGGCTTCACCAGCCCGGACTGTCCGCTCGGTGGCAACTTCGACGCTGTGGTGGCGCAGGCGGCACGGCTGCTCGCAGCTTTCCGCGAGAAGGATTTTCCGGTTTGCTATACCACGGTGCTCTACCGCGACCCCGCCGAGGCAAAAGTGTTCCGGGCCCGCGTGCCGGCCCTGAACCTGCTCGCCGCCGACGGCCCTTGGGTGGCCATCGACCCGCGGCTAGCCCCGCAGCACGGTGAGCCCGTGTTCGAGAAACACTGGGCGAGCGGTTTCTTTGGCACCGGGCTCAATGCCTGGCTGCGTGCGCAGGGCGCGGACGCGGTCGTGGTCACTGGCCTCACCACCAGCGGTTGCGTACGGGCCACGGCCGTGGATGCCCTGCAGCACGACTTTCCCGTCATGGTCGCCCGCGAGGCCGTCGGTGATCGCGACCCGCCCGCACACGCCGCCAATCTGCACGATCTGCATGCCAAGTACGCCGATGTCATCGGCGTTGACGAGGTGATCGCGTTGTTTGCCCCTCGCGGCGCGGCGGTCTGAGATGTCAGCGTCCTTTGCCAGGCCACGGGTACTGATCGTCGGTTACCGCAAGTTCGGGCAATTGATGAACGCCGTTGCCGACGAATTCCGCGAGCGTGCTGACATCCGCATCGTCGAGCACCTGATGGGTGGAGACGAACCCTCGGGCAGCGTTCTGGGGCAGGAAGGGGTCGACGTCGTGATCAGCGCCGGCGCCAACGCGGCCTGGCTCGCAGCCACCCTCACGGTGCCTGTGGTCGCGCTCGACATCAGCGATGCCGATGTCGTGGAGGCCATCGCCAAGGCGAGCGAGTTCGCGCGCCGCATCCTGCTGCTTACCTACGGCGAGCCGCGCCCGATCATCGAACCGCTGCGCCGGCTCTCCGGGCTCGAGCTCGAGCAGCGCAACTACATCACGGTGGACGAGGCGCGTGAGCAGTTCCTGCTGGCCCGTCGCGCCGGTTTCGAGGTGGTGGTGGGTTCCAGCCTGATCTGCGAGCTGGCTGAGCGCGAGGACTTGCCCGCGATCATGCTCTACACGCGCGCCTCCTGCCGAACGCTGCTGGAGCGCGCCATCGCGCGCGTGCTGGAGAGTGCCCGCGGCCCGCGCGAGGCGGGCCCGGCAACGCGGCGTCTTCAGTCCCCGGGCCGCAGCCTGGTGTTCGCTTCCCCCGAGATGCAGCGCATCGACGCACTTATTCCCGCCTATGCCGAGGTCCCCGCCACGGTGTTGATCCAGGGCGAGAGCGGCACCGGCAAGGAACTGGTGGCGCGGCGTATCCACGGCGAGGGTCCCTGGGCCTCGGGCGAGTTCGTGGCGGTCAACTGCGGCGCGATCCCCGAGGAGCTCTTCGAGAGCGAACTCTTCGGTTATGCCGAGGGCGCCTTCACCAGTTCGCGTCGCGGTGGTCGCCGTGGCCTGCTCGAGCTTGCCCATCGCGGGGTGATCTTCCTTGACGAGGTAGGCGAGATGCCTGCCGGCCAGCAGGCGAAACTCCTGCGCGTGATCGAGGAGCGGCGCATCCGCGCGCTGGGATCCAACCGCGAGATCTCCCTGGACATCAAGATCGTCGCGGCCACCAATGCGGATCTGCGCCTGCGGGTGCGCGAGGGAAGCTTCCGCGAGGACCTCTATTACCGACTCAATGTCTTCCGCCTTCACCTGCTGCCGTTGCGGGAACGGCCTGACGATATCGTCCCAATCACGCGCTATCTCGTGGCAGACTACCTGCATCGCTACGACCTTACGCGCGATGCCGCACGCATCTCGGCGGTGCTTGAGGAGCCCTTTGCCAGCTATCGGTTCCCGGGCAACGTGCGTGAGCTCGAGAATTTCGTGGAGCGTACCGTGGTGAGTGCGGCGAGGCTTGGCGATGGCGCCGCGCTGGCCGCAGCGCTGCCGCAGGTCCTGCCCGAGCTCTACGCTCCGCCGGAGAGCCCGGGGGCCGCCTCCGGGGCGATCCGCGCGCAGGAGCAACAACTGATACGCGATGCCTTGCGTAGATTTGGCAATGACCGCTCACGAGCGGCGGAATATCTCGGGATCAGCCAGACCACGCTGTGGCGCCGGCTGAAGGGCAAGGATGCCGGGAGCTGATGGATGCAGACCCTTTTTTTCACAACAATGCCTGGAGGATGACACCATGAGACAGACCCACAAGCGCGCCTTGGCGCTGGCGATCGCGGCGGCCGCATTCGGAGCACCTCCGGTGTTCGCACAGTCCTCGCTGGAAGAGATCGTGGTCACTGCCCGTAAACGCTCCGAGAACCTCCAGGAGGTCCCGATCGCGGTCACGGCCTTCACCGAGCGACAGATCGAGCAGGCCGGCATTGCCCGCCAGTCCGACTACCTCTCGATGATGCCCAACGTCACCCTGGTCAGCACTGCGAACATCGGCGACACCCAGGTGAGTATCCGCGGCCTGGTCTCCACGCGGGACGCCGAATCCACCTTCGCCTATGTGGTCGACGGTGTGCTCAGCACCAACCCCAACAGCTTTAACGAAGAACTCCTCGACGTGCAGCAGATCGAGGTCCTGAAGGGGCCGCAGGGCGCGCTTTACGGCCGTAACGCTACCGCCGGTGCCATCCTGGTCACCACCAAAGAGCCGGGCGAGGAATTCGAGGGCAAGGTGAAGGTGGGCGCGGGCAACAACGCCAGCAAGAACACCTCCGTGGTGCTGAGCGGCCCGCTCGCCGACAACGTCCGTGGCCGTATCGCCGCGAGCTACCGCAAGACCGACGGTTTCTACTCCAACACCTTCACCGGTGAAAACGACTCCGTCGATTTCAGCGAGGACAAGACTGTCCGCGGCCGTCTTATCTGGGACGTGAGCGAGGACCTCAAGCTCGACTTCCGCGCCGGTCACTCGGAGGCCAATGCCGGCGCCATCAACTTCAACGCCGTGTTTGCCATTCCCACCTTTGCGTCCGTCTTCGGCAGCCCGACCTTTTTTGCCGATGTGAACGAGACCGATTTCAACTTCACCTTCAACGTGCCCGGCGAGAACGAGCAGCAGACCGACGAACTCTCCGTGAAAGCGGACTGGGATCTTGGTTGGGCCGACATGACGACCACGCTGGCCTATTCCAATCTCGAGGAATACCTCCTCTCTGACGGCACCAGCGCTACCTTCTACGGCTATGAACTGACGCCAAAGTGTCAGAGCGACCGCGCCACGCTGAACAGCTTCACGCGCCCCGATCTCTTCGGTGGCTTCTTCCAGCCTTTCGGTGTTTTGCCGCCCGGCTCAGCCACGGATTTCAAGGGCGTCTACGGCCCCTACACACCCACCTCCTGCGACGGCTACCAGTACCAGGAGCGCAACCAGGAAGACCTGAGCGCCGAGGTGCGCTTCACCTCGCCGCAGGACCAGTCGCTGCGCTGGATCGCGGGCGCTTACACGGCTGATATCCAGCGTGAAGTGGTCGTTGCCTACGGTGCAGATCAGGGCCTTGGCTTCGAGCGTGCGCCCTATGTGCCCGCCACCGGCCCGAACCCCACCGATCTCCTTTTCTGGGACCAGTTCGACACCCGTGTCTACGCGGCTTTCGGCCAGATCGAATTCGATCTGAGCGATACGCAGGAGCTCGCCTTCGCGGCCCGCTTCGACCGCGAGGAGCGCGAAGTTCAGAGCAAGGTGCCCAACGTCAACAACTCGGGTCTGAACATCAACCTGTTGGTGCCGGGCACCTTCAACCCCGGTCCGATCAACCCCGCGCTGGTCGCCAACCCGGGCGGCATCCCCGACCGCGATAACGATTTCGAGCAGTTCCAGCCGAAAGTCACCTGGCGCTGGGACGCGGCCGAGGGGCTCAACGTCTACGCCAGCTGGGGCGTCGGTTTCCGCAGCGGCGGCTTCAACTCGCTGGGCACGTCGGACCTGCTGAACTTCTGGTTCAACAAGGGCTACGGCGGTCCGGGTGAGGTGGTCGGTGCGGGCCTTGGCATCAACGATGACTACGACAAGGAAGTTTCCGAGACCTTCGAGCTGGGCGCCAAGACCGAATTTTGGGACAACCGCGTGCGCCTGAACGCCTCCGTGTTCAGCACGCAGGTGAAAGACAACCAGTTCTTCGAGTTCTTCGCCGGCCCCTTCGGCCTCCAGCGCGTGGTGACCACCATCGACGAACTGGAGATCAACGGCTTCGAGGCTGACTTCAACGCGGCAGTGACGGATCACATCTCGCTTTTCGGCGGCCTCGGTCTGCTGGACACCGAGATCAAGGAGAACAAGAACCGGCCGATCACCGAGGGCAACGACGCCCCGCAGGCTCCCAAGGAGACCTACAACCTGGGTGCGCAGTTCGAGTTCGACTTTGGTTCAGGCGTGAGCGCCTTCGCGCGGGTCGACTGGCAGCACGTGGGCGCCATGTGGTTCCACACCCTGCAGGGCGAGGAAACCCCGACCATCTGGCAGGCGTTCTTCCCGGACATTCCCGGTATCAACCAGAACTTCTCCAAGGCGCGTCGCGATGCCTATGACACGGTTAACGCCCGCGTTGGCGTGGAGGGCGAGAACTGGAGCGCGACGCTCTGGGGTCGTAACCTGACCGACGAGGAGTACCTGCAGGAAGTCATCCCGGCGGCGGAATTCGGCGGGTCCTTCGTGCACCCCTCGGCGCAAGACTCCTACGGGGTCGATCTCGAATACCGGTTCTGAGGTCTGTGGCCAAGAGCCGGCGACGGGTGACCGTCGCCGGCTTTTTTGTGCCTGATCAGATGACCCAGATGTCGGCGGCGGCGAGAAGAGTGCCAGCCCCGAGATTCGCAACCAGCACTTGCGCGCCAGCTCCGTTGCCATCTGCATCGTAGAAGAGATTGCCGTTGGTGGCGTTGTATACGAGGCGATCGCTTGCGTCGTGGGCTGCAGCGCCGACGAAGAAGGCATCTGCTCCCAGTTGCCCTGTTGTACCGAGCGCGTTGAACACTGTGCCCGAGAAGCGCAGCGAGTCGGAGGTCGACGTGAAGTCGGTGATGACGTCGCTGTCCCTGAGCCCCAGCGGTGCAGAGCTGAACTGGAACTGGTCCGCGCCCGTGCCGCCCGTGATGGAGTCCTTGCCCGCGCCGCCAAGCAGCACGTCCGCGCCGTCTCCGCCGCTGAGGGTGTCGTTACCGCGGCCTCCCTGCAGTTTGTTGGCGCCGCCATTACCTGTGAGGGTGTCGGCGAAGGCGCTGCCGATGAGCCTGGCGATGCCCGAGAGGGTGTCGGCGCCCTCGCCGGTGGCGATCCCCGTGCTCAGATTTGCGGTGACGGCCGCCGTGGAGGCCGAGAAGCTCGCGGTATTGATGCCGCCACCGCCGGTGAAGAAGTCGTTGCCGACGCCACCGAGGAGGGTGTCGTTGCCGAGGCCGCCGTTCAGGGAGTCGTTGCCGAGGCCACCGAAGAGGATGTCGTTGCCGAGGCTGCCGTTCAGCGTGTCGTTACCGCGGCCTCCCTGTAGTTTGTTGGCGCTGTCATTACCTGTGAGGGTGTCGGCGAAGGCGCTGCCGATGAGCCTGGCGATGCCCGAGAGGGTGTCGGCGCCCTCGCCGGTGGCG
>CAJADV010000144.1 GCA_903938575.1 uncultured Gammaproteobacteria bacterium | reverse complement strand
TGGTAGCGGTTCAAACCATCGATCATCAGGTGCGGCATCAGCGGCGGATCGTAGAGCGCGTCTAGGCTCATGACAGGACTCCGGACAGGGGTTGAGGGCGCGGTGATCATAGCCGCAGCCACCACCCTGCGGCGATGACGGATCGGCAAGGAGAACGGCTGGCTACGGCGATGCGCTGCGGGAGCGCTAGATCCAGCCCACCTTGCGGAAGCGCCGGAACAGCAGTCCGCAGGCGAGCGCGATGGTGCTTAGCGCAAACGGGTAACCGTACTTCCAGTCGAGCTCGGGCATGTGCTTGAAGTTCATGCCCCATATCCCGGCAAAGGCCGTGGCCACGGCGAAGATACCGGCCCAGGCCGCGAGGCGCTTGGTGACCTCGCTCTCCTCGATGGCGACCAGCGAGAGGTTCACGTGGATGGCCGTGGAGATAGTGTCACGCATGGTGTCAACCGCCGCGTCCAGCCGTACCAGGTGATCGTGCACATCGCGGAAATATTCGCCGGTATCCGCGCAATGCCGCGGCACCCTGCCACCGAAGAGCCGCGTGCTCGCCTCCATCAGCGGCGCCACCGCGTGCTTCAGCACCATCACCTGTCGCTTCAGACCGTAGAGCCGCTCGATGTTCGCGCGCGGCTCGCTGCGCGTGAAGATGCCCTCCTCGATGGCCTCGAGCTCGGTCTCCAGACGATCGAGGATGGGGAAATACCCGTCCACCGTGGCATCCATGAGGGCGTAAAGCACAAAGCCCGGACCGAACTGCAGCAATTCCGGCTCACGCTCGCAGCGCGCACGCACACCCAGAAAACTAAGATCACTGCGGCTGCGCAGGGAGACCACGAAATCGGTGCCGACGAAAATATTCAATTCGCCCACATGCAGCTCATCGCCCTGGAAATCGAGCAGGTGCAGCGCCACGAACAGCACCTCACCGTACTCCTCGAACTTGGGGCGCTGATGGCCGTGACGGGTGTCTTCGACCGCCAGATCAGGCAGCGCGAAAATGTCGTGGACATGATCGATCTCGGCAGTCTCGGCATCCTTCAATGCCACCCACACGAAGCAGCCGGGCTCGCGGCGCCAACCGTCGAGTTCGGACAGCGGGACGTCACGCAGACGGTTACCCTGCTGGTAGGCCACGCTGTTGATCAACACTGGGCACTCTCCCGCAGTCTGGAATCCGTGAAACATAGCCCCCCCGGCCCGCATTGGCCACTGGCAACGCCCGTTGCGCCAGATCCACCCCGCGTTATCGCGCTCCAGGTTCCCGTCAGCATCTCCCGCGGCAGGTCCGGCTGCGGGCTTTGCATCGGCACCACCGGGAGGCGTAGCCTTGACCAGCCCTTGAAAGACCGGAGCAGACTCACCGTGGATCACCAGAGCATCACCCAGGCCGCGCACAAGCTGATCGCCTTCCACCGCGAAGCCGAGCAGAAGAACGAGTGGACCTTTTTTGTTGATCAGATGTATGCGCGAGACTGCGTCTACACCTGCGAGTACGGCGGCACCATGCGGGTGGTCGCCGATGGCATCGACGAGATCAAAGCCACCCATTACGGCCGCGACATGCGCAAGGGCTGGGAAGGCTGGACCTTTCCCTACCAGGACGTGTATGTCGGCGAAGGCGGCCGCGTGGTCACGCACTGGATTAACCGCGGACCCGGACTGCGCCCCGACGGCAGCCACTTCGACACCCCCGGCATCTCGTTCATCACCTTCAACGAAAACCTGCAGATCGTGCGGCAGTTCGATGTCTTCGACATTGCCCACCAGATGCATCTCTGCGACGAACTGGAAGCGCAGGGTCTGCTCTCGGCCGAACTCAAGCGCAACTGGGTGATACCGATGAAGACCAAGGTGATCGAGATGTTGTCGCGCAATATGTAGGCCTGCGCGCATGTGCGTGGTGGTCGCGGGCATGGCCCGCTCCTACGGGGAATGGACAGGCGTGCCATCGGTGCGACGGCGGGAAATCTGTAGGAGCGCGCCATGCGCGCGACAGCGGCCCCGGGCCGCACCGTGGTCGCGGGCGCCAACGTGGTGGTCGCGGGCATGGCCCGCTCCTACTCGGGAATCGAGCGCAGTCGCCGCGTATAGCGCGCCATGCGCCCGAAACCCCGGCACCGCCCAACCAACGTCGGCCAGAACTGTAGGAGCGCGCCATGCGCGCGACATCCCGGCACCGCCCACAACACAGCCGCGGTCGCTCGCGGCCGGCACACACAGGAACCGCGCATGACGCAGACACAGACGCACAAAACCTACTGCCGCTTCTGCCTCGGCTGCTGCGGCATCGAGGTGGATGTGCAGGACGGCCAGCCCGTAGCGCTGCGCGGGGACGCGAGCAACCCCCTCACCGGCGGCTACACCTGCCTGCGCGGGCGCGAACTGATCACCATGCACACGCACCCCGATCGCATCCGGCACGCCTTGAAGCGCACGGCACAGGGCTTCGAGCAGATCCCCCTTTCGCAGGCGCTGGACGAGATCGCCGCCAAGGTAAGCGCACTGGTAGCCCGCGACGGCGGCCAGTCGGTGGCCACCTACAACGGCTCCTGGGCCTATGCGAACTACCCCACACTCGCGGTTTCCAAGGCCTTCCACCGCGCGATCGGCTCCACCTCGCTGTTCTCGCCGATGTCCCTCGACCAGCCCGCCAAGGCTTTCGTGCCCTTCCGCTTCGGCATCTGGAGCGGCGGCATGCACACCTTCAGCGACGCCGACGTGGCGCTGTTCATCGGCAACAACCCGCTGGTTTCGCAATACGCGGCCAAGAACGGGCTGCCCGTCTACAACCCGTACCGCCGCCTGCAAGACGCCATCAACAACGGCTTGAAGTTGCTCGTGATCGACCCGCGCCGCACCGAGGTGGCAAATCGCGCCGCGCTGCACCTGCAGCCCTACCCCGGCGAGGATCCCGTGATCCTGGCGGGCATGCTCCGCGTGATCATCGACGAGGGCTTGCATGACCAAGCCTTCTGCGCGGAGTTCGTCGA
>CAJADV010000143.1 GCA_903938575.1 uncultured Gammaproteobacteria bacterium | reverse complement strand
GCAGCGCAGGCCATGGCCCGCGCGATTGCCGCGAACGGGCCGCTTTCGGTGGCGGCGAGCAAGCGTGTGATGCGCGAGCAGGCGAGCTGGCCGGCAGATGAGATCTGGAAGCGTCAGGACGCAATTGTCACGCCGGTATTTGCCTCCGAGGATGCCCGCGAAGGTGCCTCTGCATTCGCCGAGAAGCGCGCTCCATCGTGGTCCGGCAAGTAATCCTCATCCACCACTGAACCCCACAATCCTCAGGAGTCATCGATCATGGAAATCTCAGGCAAGACAGCCATCATCACCGGCGGGGCCTCGGGCCTCGGCGAAGCCACCGTCCGGCGGCTTGCGCGCATGGGAGCCAATGTCGCGATCTTCGACATGAACGCCGAACGCGGCAATGCCGTGGCCGCCGAGCTCGGCAGCAGCGTGATGTTCCAGAACGTCAACGTGACCAGCGAGGAGTCGGTGGCCGCAGCAATCGCCGCGACCGTCGAGCGCTTCGGCGCGATACACATCTGCTGCAACTACGCCGGCATAGGCAATGCGCTCAAAACCCTCGGCAAGCAGGGTGTTTTCCCGCTCGCGGAGTTCAACAAGGTCATCCAGATCAATCTGGTCGGCACCTTCAACACACTGCGCCTCGCGGCCGAGCAGATGGCGAAGAACGAGCCAGTGAACGAAGACGGCGTGCGCGGCGTGATCATCAACACGGCATCTGTCGCCGCCTATGAAGGCCAGATCGGCCAGGCGGCCTACAGCGCCAGCAAGGGCGGCATCGTGGGCATGACCTTGCCGATCGCGCGGGACCTGGCCTCCTACGGCATCCGCGTAAACACGATCGTGCCGGGGCTTATCAAGACGCCGTTGTTCCTCGGCCTGCCCGAGCCGGC
The DNA here is from genome assembly GCA_903938575.1 of uncultured Gammaproteobacteria bacterium. Lineage (GTDB taxonomy): Bacteria > Pseudomonadota > Gammaproteobacteria > Pseudomonadales > UBA5518 > UBA5518. The sequence goes on along the minus strand of CAJADV010000143.1, from coordinate 9,498 downwards.
GGTGAAGGCGCTCAGCCAGTCGGTGCTGTTTCCGCAGCGCCTCGGCTCACCGGATGAGATCGCACACCTTGCTGTCGCAATCATCGAGAACGATTACATCAACGGCGAATGCATCCGGATGGACGGCGGTATCCGCATGCAGCCGCGCTGACCGAAGCTCCCGACTGCGGCAGTCGCCGCGGTCGGGATTTTCCCCGTCCGGTGGCGGGGCTCAGCGATCCACCCAACAGGGGGCTCGCTTGTCGATGAAGGCGGATATTCCCTCGCGAGCATCCTCGGTCTGCAGGTTGCTCACCATCACGCCGGCGGCGTAGCGGTAGGCCTCCTCGAGCGGCATCTCCCGTTGCGTGTAGAACGCCTCCTTGCCGATCGCCAGTGTCCGGCTGGATTTGGACGCTATGCGGCGCGCCAGTTCCTCGACCACGGCATCGAGCTGATCTGCAGCAACCACCCGGTTCACCAAGCCCATCCGCCAGGCTGTGTCGGCATCGATCATCTCGCCGCAGAGCAGCATCTCCATCGCGTGCTTGTTGGAGAGATTGCGCGATAGCGCCACCATCGGCGTGCTGCAAAAGAGCCCGAGGTTGACCCCGGGGGTAGCAAATTTTGCCTCATGCACCGCGACTGCCAGATCGCAGCTCGCCACCAGCTGGCAGCCTGCAGCGGTGGCGGTGGCGTGCACACGGGCGATTACCGGCTTGGGGCAGCGAACGATGGCTAGCATTAATTCGACGCAAGCTGCCATCAGCGTTGCCTGAAAGCCCGCGTCCGGGTTGGCGCGCATCTCTTTCAGGTCGTGTCCGGCGCAGAATGCGGGGCCGTTTGCCGCCAGCACGATTACCCGCACCTGCGGGTCGGAGCCGGCCGTCTCGAAGGCCTCCTTCAGCGCCGACATCATCGCGCCGGACAAGGCGTTACGGGCGGCGGGATTGTCGAGCGTGATCGTATGCACGCCCGCGTGATGGGCAGTGCTGACAAGTGGTGTCGCGGCATGGCTCATGGGAAGCATTCCTGTTTCGCTGTGCGGGGTGCGCTGGCAGTATAGCCCCATGAAATCAGCGGACACCCGACCATTCTGGGAGCGCAGGTCACTCGCCGGGCTGAGCCCAGCGGAGTGGGAATCCCTGTGCGACGGTTGTGGGCTGTGCTGCCTGCAAAAGCTCGAGGACGAGACGGACGGAACCGTCTGGTACACCGATATCGCCTGCAAGCTGCTCGACACCACCACGTGCCGCTGTTCGGACTACCCCGGCCGGCGCGCGAAAGTGTCCGATTGCGTCTCGCTCGAGCCCGACACGGTGGGCACGCTGGGCTGGTTGCCTCGCACCTGCGCCTACCGGCTGCTCGATGAGGGCAAGCCGCTGCGGGGCTGGCATCACCTTGTCTGCGGCGATCGCGATGCCGTGCATCGTGCTGGCATCTCGCGTGCGGGGCGGATGGTCTCCGAGGAGACGGTGACGCTTGCCGACTGGGAGGACCGGATCATTTTCCGGAGCCGGGGCTGAGTTCCCCGCCCGAGGCCTCGGGGTGCAGTTCCTCCAGCGCTACCGGGTGCCAGCTTGAGAGCTCTCCGCGCGCGGCGGCGCTCTGGTCGAGTTGCTCCCACTTGCGCTGCAACAGCCAGGTAAAGCCCCGGGCCCAGATCCGCGAGTTGATTCCCGGCCAGGGGTTGAAGGGGTTCAGCCGGCTGTAGGCCCATATCTCCAGCCGTCGCGCGCCCGGAGCGGCCGCGCCGCGGCAGTGCAGGCCGTAGGTGTCGGCAATGACAAGGGTATTTGCCTGAACTACGAAATCGCGCGGAGCAGTCAGCCCCAACTGGCGCAGGTCCTCATCGTCGGCGCGAAAGGAGCCCTTTTCGCTGTAGCCGTCTTGCAGCTTCGCTGCTACCAGGCTGCGGCGATACTCCCAGCGTAGCCTGGGCAGTGTGAGTCGGTGCGAACCCGGGACGTAATTCAACGGCCCTTGCGAGCTGTCGACATCCTGCAGGAAAAACCAGGCTTTCATGGTCGGGTGAAAGGTGTCCGAGTGAAGCATCTTCTGCGGGTCGGTACGGCCCGGCCGGACACCGTTACGTATCGACTGGATGTAGTGCAAGGGGTGCGCGTTTCTGGCGCCAATATATCGAACGCCGCCTGCAAATACGGGATGCTCCAGCAGCGCGCGTAGTCCCGGGAGGGTGGCCAGGGTGGTGTCGTCCAGCAGCATCCGGTGGGTGAGGGTGTCGCCCTGTACGCATTCCCGTACCGGGGCTGCGGCGGCGTTCACGTCCGCCAACACGGCAGCGAAAGCGGCATCGGACAAGAGGCCTGGCACCACCACGAAGCCGTCCCTGTGATAGGCCTCGCGAAGGTACTCCGGCAGCAGTCCACGCAACCACAGCCGCCGCCAAGCGGTCATCAACCTTGCCAGCAGGAGCCGGGCCACATGGAGCCCCATCCGATTCAACAGACTCGAGCCCAACACGGGGTTGCCGCGGAAATCATGCCCGGAGCCTAATGGCGACAGGAGCCACAGTGGCCAGCGCAAGCTGCGTCGAAAACGCGACAGGGAAGGGATCATGCTGCGAGACTGCCGATGCAGCTAGAGCCTGTCGAGCCAAAAACTGGGTCATAATCAAGGAATGAACTCGACACTCGGCCCCGAAACCGACCGCGCACTGTCCGTCAGCAGGCGTTCCGTGGACGTCCTCCAGCGGGAATATCCGGGTTCGCGCTGGGTGATTCACTCCGATGCCAGCGAGGCGAGAAAGGCGCGCGTGATCCGGTTCTCGGCGCATGACAATTCTCGACAGGCGGCCTTGAGACTGTACGCGAGCCCCATTGCCGCAAGGCGCCAGGCCGCTGGGTTGCAGTACGGTGCAGCCATGAACTCTGTGCATGGGCACGGGGTGCCGCGGGTTTATGCCTGGTTCGAGGATGCGTCTGCGCTGTTGATGGAATGGCGGCCGGCGCCCCATCTTGAGACGGTACTGATGCGCGCCGCGCTGGCCCCGATGCGTCACCGGGACTCCGTGCGGCGAGTGGGCGAATGGCTGCGACACTTCCACGCGCTCGATCGGATCGAGGACGCCGCACTCGAGGCGCAGCGATACCGTGTTTTGCTGCGGCGCCGGCTGGCCGCAGCGCCTGCGGGGGCAGCGGTGCTCGCGATGGATCCGCTCTGGCGCGACGCCACTGCCTGGCTCGAGCAGCAGTTGCAATTACTGGACGGACACTCCGTACCGTTTGCGCGGACCCATGGCGACTTCACCTTCACGAACGTTCTGGTGGAGCCCTCCCGTATCACCGGGATAGATATCTGGGCCGAGCAGCGTTTGCCGGCAGCCGAGGATCTGGCGAGGATGTTTGTATACCTCGCCATTGGTGATGTTTTTCCGCTTCGGGCTCGTGTTGTGCCGGTGGCACTTCCGGTGCGCCGCGCCCAGCAAGCGCTGTTCGAGGGCTATGGGTCGCGGGTCGACCCACGCAGCCGGACCTGGCAGCTATTGGTGTGCTTCGAGGCGCTGGCGCGGTACCTGGCGTTGCAGGACCGCTTGGTGCGCCGCAACAGTTTTTCCGAGCGCTGGAAGGTGGCGGGACTGCGCGTGCTGTTGACCGGCATCGTGGCCGGCGTTTAGTCTCGCCGCGCCCCCACCCGGAAGCGTGTTTCATGCCGACTGTCCTGTTCGTCAGCCATACCGGTGTCGAGTACCCCGTAGACGCCCACGTCGGCGACACCGTGATGACTGCGGCACTCGATAACGCTGTGCCCGGCATCGAAGCCGAATGCGGTGGCGGGTGTTCCTGCGGCACCTGTCATGTGTATCTCGATGCGGCCTGGGTAGACCGCGCCGGAGACATAACCGAGATGGAGGAGGGCATGCTCGACTTTGTGGTTGCGCGGGAACCCACCTCACGGCTTTGCTGCCAGATCACGCTCAACGACAGCCTCGACGGGCTGGTTGTTCGCATCCCGAAGTCGCAGTTCTAGTCTCACGCATCCCGTGGAAACGGATCCTTGGGCCCTGCATCCGTGTAGGCCAGGAGCCGACCCCTGGAGTCTGCCGCTCGCGCAGTTCGATCTCTCCAATCCGCGGCTCTACGCCGAGGGCGTTTGGCACCCCTTCTTCGCCCGTTTAAGGCAGCAAGAGCCGGTCCATTACTGTGCGGAGAGTCCCTTCGGGCCATATTGGTCCGTGACCCGCTTCCGTGACATCCAAGAGGTCGAGAGCCAGCACGCGCTGTTTTCTTCGGAGCCGACGGTGTTGCTCGGCAATCCGCCGCGGGACTTCTACCTGCAGCCAGGGTTCATCGCCATGGATCCTCCCCGCCACACACTTACTCGCGCCGCCGCCCAGCCCGCAGTCGGTGTGGCCAATCTGGGGCTTCTGGAGCCGCTGATCCGCGAGCGGGCGGTGGCTATCCTGGACGCGCTTCCACTCGGCGTTGAGTTCGACTGGGTTGAGCGGGTTGCGGTCGAATTGACCACCCAGATGCTTGCGACGCTGTTTGATTTTCCACTGGAACAGCGCCATTTGCTCACGCACTGGTCGGATGTCGCGACCTCCAGCCCACGCCAGCCCGGGCCGCTCCGAATCACGCCGGAAGAATGGCGTCAAAGCATGCGCGAATGCCTTGAGGTATTCACTGGTCTGTGGAACGAGCGGGCCGCCCGCCCTCCGCGACAGCCCCTGGATCTGGTCAGCCTTCTTGCTCAGCATCCGGCCACGTGTGCGATGACGCCGATGGAGTACCTCGGAAATCTGCTGCTGCTGATCGTGGGTGGTAACGACACCACGCGCCACTCACTCACCGGTGGCGTACTGGCGCTGCACGAGAATCCGGAGCAATTAGCCAAGCTCCACGCGGAGCCGGGCTTGGTGGCAAGCCTGGTGCCGGAGATCATCCGCTGGCAGACCCCGCTTGCCTATATGCGCCGCACCGCTACCGCCGATTGCGAATTGGCGGGGCGCCGGATCCGCGCCGGTGAGAAGGTGCTGCTGTGGTATCTGTCCGGCAACCGGGACGCGAGCGAGATCCCGGACGCAGATCTGTTCATCGTCGATCGGGCACGTCCGCGACACCACCTGTCATTTGGCTTCGGCATACACCGCTGCATGGGCAATCGGCTGGCGGAAATGCAGTTGCGGATCGTCTGGGAGGAGATTCTGAGGCGGTTCCGACGCATCGAGGTCTGTGGCCCGCCGCAACGTGTGATGTCGTGCTTCGTGCACGGTTTCGAGCGCCTGCCGGTGCGCGTTCACGGGCTCTAGGGGTTGTCGGCGTCGTCCGGGCTTAAGCGCTCAGTCTCCCGCGCTCTGCCAATGTGGTTCGCGTTTCTCGAGAAAAGCGCGCATGCCTTCGCGGGCATCCGGCGTCTGGCTCATCCGGGCGATCATGAGCTGGGCGTACTCGAAGCATTGGTTCAGGGTCATCTCTTCCATCGCACGGAAGGCTTTTTTGCCGAGTAGCAGTGCGGTGGGGGAGGCGGCCATCAGGCTCGCAAGCAGATTGTTTACCGCGGCATCGAGCCCGGACTCCGGCACAACCCGATTCAACAGCCCGAACTCAAGTGCCGCAGCCGCGTCGAATGACTCAGCCGTGAGGCACATCTCCAGAAGTCTTCGACGTGGCACCAGACGCATCAGGTAACTGAGGATCATCAGGGGGAACACCCCGACCCGGGCCTCCGGTGTGCCGAAACGTGCACCCTCGACGGCGATGGCCATGTCGCACATGCACACAAGCCCCAGACCACCAGCCATGGCGTGGCCGTTCACGCGGGCGATCAGGGGTTTGCCGCAGCGCTCTGCGGCGCGGAACACCTCGATGAAGGGGTGAGAATCGCCGGCACCGGAGAACACGCCCCCATCGGTGTCGACAGCTTGGCGCAGATCGGCGCCGGCACAGAAAGCACGATCGCCTGCGCCGCTCAGGACGACCGCGCGCACACCGGGGTCTTCGGTGGCATGCTCAAGTCCCGCCCGTATGCCCGCCAGCACCTCATCGTTCACGGCGTTGCGCTGCTCCGGGCGGTTGATGGTGATGCGGAGCACGCCCTCGTGGGAATCGAGCAGTACTGAAGTCATCGATGCTCCCCGTTAAAAACTTCTCATGCGTGGCTGCACGCTGACAGCGGCGGCCCGCGTGTAGAATCGGTCCGGTGCAAGTCTGCCGTCAATGTCGGGGTAATACACGTGGATCGCCGCCCGCTCGAGGACCTGTGTTCGCTGCGGCTACGCATGGCCATCGAGGCAGATATATCCGCAGTGCGCTGTGACGGCGTGGCGCTGCGTATCGAGCGCGATGGAGATCGCATCTATGAGGGCTATCACGGCTTTGCCGAGCGCGCATCCGGGCGTGCTCTCGGTGAAGATTCCGTGTTCGTCGCGATGTCCGTGGGCAAGCAGTTCATCAACGTACTGGCGCTGGCTGCCGTAGAACGGGGTGCGCTGTCTTTGTGGACGCAGGCGGGCGAAATACTCCCCGCCTTCGCTGGCAGCGCCTGGCGGGGCATGACGATCGCCCACATTCTCACGCACACCTCCGGGGTTCTTTCGGGGGTCCCGCCCGTTCCTCCCGAGGTCTTGATGGACACGGCGCGCCTCGCCGCATTTGCGGCCGCGCGCGGCCCGGAGAGCGTACCGGGCGAGCGGGTGAATTATTCGATCATCGCCGCGCACGCAGTCCTTGCCGAGATTCTCCGGGCAGTGGATGGTGGGAGTCGGGATATCCGGCAAATCCTCCAGGAGGAGCTCTTCGCGCCGCTCGGGATGCACGACACCAGCCTCGGTCCACGCGCTGATCTGCTCACGCGCCTGTGTCCGGTGGTGGCACGCTACGACACGCCGGGAATGTTCGATCCGCGCGCGCTGGAGGGCTTCGGTAGTCTCGTCTGCGCTGAAGGCTGTGCGATCCCTGCGGGAGGTTACCTCACCACGCTGCATGACCTGAGCCGCTTCGTCCGGATGCTCGCGCGTGGTGGTGAACTCGACGGCGCGCGGCTGCTGTCGCCAGCGATGCTTGCGTTGTGCGCGCGCAACCAGACCGCTGACCGCCCCAATGCGTTATTCGAATACACCCGCAGCCAGCGCGGCTGGCAGCCGTGGCCGGCGCAACTTGGGCTCGGTTTTTTCGTGCGCGGAGAGGCCTTGTCTCCGGGCCCGCTCGGGGCCCTGAATTCCGCGGGTACGCTGTGCGGATGGGGTGCGGGGTCCACGGCGTTCTGGACCGATCCGCACCATCGGCTCTCTTTCAGTTTTCTGTCCACCGGGCTCATGGAAGACAGCTTTCATGTGCAGCGGTTGCAGCGTCTTTCCGACATCGCGCTCTCAGCGCTTGCCGGCTGAGTCAGCGGAGTTCCCATGACACTCGACTTCGACGGCGCACGCCTTCCTGATCCAGCGCTGCGGCCTGAGCACCACGCATGGCGGGATACCCTGCGGCGCTTCGTCGATGCCGAGATCCTGCCCTTTGTCGATGACTGGGATGAGGCAGGAGCCGTGCCGGATGCGCTGTGGCCGAAGGCCGCGGCCATCGGACTCCTGCAACTGGGTTACCCGGAAGCCTTCGGGGGGATCAGCGAAGGGATCGATATCTGGCATCTCAACATCGTGGCCGAGGAGATTGCCAGGACCAGCCTCGGCGGCCTCGGCAGTTCGCTGCTGGTCCACGGTATCGGGCTGCCGCCGCTGGTGAATTTCGGAGCTCCGGAACTGCAGCATGCGGTCATCCCCCGCGTGCTCTCGGGCGAGAGGCGGATTTCGCTCGCCATCACCGAGCCATCGGGCGGGTCGGATGTCGCTAACCTGCAAACGCGTGCGCGCCGTGATGGCGAGCATTACGTGGTGAACGGCTCCAAGACCCTTATCTCGGGCGGGATGCGCGCCGACTGGTTCACCACTGCGGTGCGCACCGGCGGGCCAGGGAGTCGAGGTATATCCGTGCTGCTGATTCCGGCGGATTTGCCGGGAGTCTCGCGCACCGCTCTCTCGCGCAAGCAGGGCTGGTGGTGTTCCGACACCGCGAGCATTTATTTCGACGACGTGCGGGTGCCGGCGACTAACCTTGTAGGTCCGGAGAATGCCGGCTTTCCGGTGTTGATGGCGAATTTCAACAAGGAACGCATGGCGATGACGGTAGGCATGGAGGCTTTCTCGCGGGTCTGCCTCGAAGAGGCCGTGGCTTGGGCGCGAGAGCGGCACACCTTCGGCAAACGCCTGGCGGACCATCAGGTGATTCGCCACAAGATCGCGCAGATGAAACAGCGCATCACTGCCACGCAGGCCTGGATCCAGGTGTGCTCACGCCAGATCCATGACGGCAGCGTGCAGGCCGGTGACATCGCGCTGCTCAAGGTGCAGGCGAGCGAGACGCTGGAGTTCTGCGCGCGCGAGGCCATGCAGATTCTAGGTGGTGCCGGCTACCTGCGCGGCAACCGGGTCGAGCGGATCTACCGTGAGGTGCGTGTAAACGCGATCGGTGGCGGCTCGGAAGAAATCATGCGCGATCTTGCCGCGCGCCAATACGGACTCTGAGAGCATCCCATGCGCTTCACCGACCAGCACCGCGCGATCCGCGAGACCACCGCGCGTTTTGTCGATACCGAGATTAATCCCCATGCCGATGCGTGGGAGGCTGCGGGGATCTTCCCTGCGCACGCGCTCTTCGCCCGCATGGGCGAACTCGGACTGCTTGGCATCTCCAAGCCGGTGGAGTACGGCGGCCTGGGGCTCGATTACAGCTATCAGCTCGTGTTTGCCGAGGAACTGGGACGCATCCAGTGCGGCGGTGTAGGTATGGCGATCGGCGTGCAAACCGACATGGCCACTCCAGGGCTTGCGAAGTTCGGCAGTGACGCCTTGCGCCGCGAATTTCTCGTGCCCGCAATCACTGGCGAGGCCGTGTGCTCCATCGCGGTGAGCGAGCCGGAGGCGGGCTCCGATGTGGCCGGTATCCGCACCACGGCCACCAAATCAGGCGATGACTACCTGATCAACGGGACCAAGATGTGGATCACCAACTCCACGCAGGCCGATTTCTTTTGCCTGCTCGCCAACACGAGCGATGGCAAGCCACATTTCAACAAGTCGCTGATCATCGTGCCTGCCAATACGCCCGGGCTCTCGCTCTCGCCGCGTCTCGACAAGCTCGGCATGCGCTCCTCCGATACAGCGCAGATTTTCCTCGAGGATGTCCGCGTGCCGCAGCGATTCCGGATCGGCGAGGAGGGCTCGGGATTCGTCTACCAGATGCTGCAGTTCCAGGAGGAGCGCCTGTATGGCGCTGCCGCCGGCCTTAAAGGCCTCGAGGCCTGCATCGACGCCACCATCGCCTACACGCGCTCGCGCAAGGCCTTCGGGCAATCCATTCTCGATAACCAGGTCGTGCACTTCCGGCTAGCAGAGTTGCAGACTGAGGTCGAAGCCTTGCGCGCGCTCACCTACGACGCCGTGGAGGGCTACATCAACGGCGAAGATGTGACGATGAAAGCCTCGATGGCAAAACTGAAAATCGGACG
>CAJADV010000142.1 GCA_903938575.1 uncultured Gammaproteobacteria bacterium | reverse complement strand
GAGCCTGCCTTCATGCTGGCCGTCACGGAGGATCGGGAGCTGTTCCAGCAGGCCTGGTCCAGGAACGTGATGCTGGTGAGCCCCTCGACGCTCCTGTTCGTGCTGCGCACCGTTGCCCACCTCTGGCGGCAGGACGCGCAAAACCGCAACGCGCTCGAGATTGCCAAGCGCGGCTCAGAGCTCTACGACAAACTCGTGGGATTCGTGGAAAGCCTTGATTCCATTGGCAACAGGCTTTCGCAGGCGCAGCGGGATTTCGATACGGCTAAGAGCCGGCTTACGGGCAAGGGCGGCGCGGTGCGCCAGGCCGAGATGCTGCGGGAACTGGGGGTCAAGCCCGGCAAGGCGATGCCGGCAGCGCTGCTTGCGCTGCCCGAAGAGGACGGCCCGGAGGGCGTGGGCTGAGGCAGTGTCGCTCGCGGTGTTCTGTACCTTGGTACAAGTGCGCGCGGGCGGGGCATGCACTTAGACTCCGTCTCAAGCCGGGGTAGGTCCCTCAACGGTCCGGGTGCACCAAGCCCGGAGTGGGTTGCATAAGATGCAGCGACAATGTCGACACGTTTCAAATTGTGGGTCGGGGTGGTTGTAGCGTTGGGCATCGCGCAGGGGGCCAATGCATCCCGCCTGTCCTTCACGCCCTCTGAAGCCGTTGGCGCAGGTGTGGCAGAGACATCCGCACCCGGAGCGCTGGCCGCAGGCGGGGCTATCGGCGCCAATCTCGTCGCTTTCGGCGTCGATTTCAGCTATGGGCGCTCCGAGGGGTATTACTCAGATATCGATCCCAATTCAGAGAATTCGGATAGTTACCTAGCCTTCTGTGGCATTAACTTCTCCGGCGAGTGCGATTTCAATACCGGCATCGACGGGCGCATTGTTCTGGCAGGATCTGCCATCGGTGGCGCCACCAGCTTCCTTGAGCTCGAGGCCGGTTTCTTCGACGAAGACGAAGATAGCAACCCCTTGCTGCGGATCTTCGACCGCGACCACAACCTCCTGGACTTGGTGGCAGGGGTGCGCTCCACCTCCCCGACGGGGCAACAGCAGTACGCTCCCTTGATATTCACGGCACTGCGCAACGGGGCGGATATCGCCTTCTTCGATTTCGGCTTGAGTGATGGGGACGACGATGAGCAGGGCTTCGGTGTTAATAGCATCACCTTGGAGAATCCCACCGCGGTGCCCATTCCCGGCACTCTGGGTCTGGTCGGACTCGGCTTGTTGGCTCTGGGCGCAATCCGTCGCCGGAACCCTTCCTGAGTCTTGCTCTCACCAGCCCGCTGTAGCGGCGGGTCTCAGCCGATCTTCCGGATACTGACCGGTATGGCGCTCTGCCTTGCCTGGCCCGTGATCGGATCGAAATAACGCTCGTCACTCACCAGCCGGTTCGTCGACGAACCCTGTTGCCGCACGTTCGAGGCGTCGCTGTCGGCATCGCCAAAGGCGTGCGCCATCGACACCACGCCACTGCGGATATCCTCGCTCGCCATCACCACACCCACGAGCGTGCCGGTGTCGGCGCGCAGTTCCACCAGGTCCTCGCTCGCGAGACCCAGCGCCCTCAGGTCATTGGGGTGCATATAGGCGTAGTTGGTCGTGCCTTTGTCGCGGAGCGCGGGGAAGTTGTGGCCAGTGGAGTTGAAGAACTGGCGGATGCGCCGCGAGCACAGCAGGTGCGTGGCGCCGCCGGCGCGGATATGCGCCGGGCGGCCGCTGTCGTCCAGGGCTTCGGCGCGCAGTGCCGCGAGTTCGGCGGCGATATCCTCGGGCAGCAGGCGGAAGCGTTTGCTGTTGCCCGCCATGCCGGGGCCTACCGCTGTGCATGCCTCGGGGAAGAGTTTGCCGCCGTCGCGGGCGGTCTCGTCGCGGACGCGATCGAGCGGTATGCGTGAGCCGGCGGTGAGCCGCGCGGTGAGCGCGTGCTTGTCGGGGCGGCGATCCCGGGGCAGGGGGCTGCCGTTTACTTCGAGCGTCAGGCCGAGGCGCGTCGCCAGTTCCCAGTAGAGCTCCCATTCCTCCAGCATGTCCGCGCCGGGCTCGATCACGCGCTCGGTGTACTGCGCGTAGGCTTCCTCGAAGTAGAGCTCGCCGAGCAGCGTGGCGTCGGCGCGCTCGAGTTGCAGCACGGGCGGGATGATGTAGTGCGCGCGCTTGGCGGTGGCAGACATCCACGGGTCCACCGCCACCAGCAACTCGAGGTCTTCCATGGCTGACTGCATCTTCAGCTGGTTGGGGAAGGCGACCATGGGGTTGCCGCCCAGCACGAAGAGCGCGCGGATACGGCCCTCGCCGGGGGTGAGGATTTCGTCTGCCATCACGTTGCAGGGCATTTCGTCGCCGAGCTGCGTGAGCCCGCGGAAGCGCGATTTCAGCATGCCCTCGCCCCAGGGCTCGGGCGGGAAGAAGACCTCGGCGAGCAGTGCCTGCGGTGGGGTGAGCGGCGGGGCGGTGCGTGGCACCTCGCCCTCACGGTAGTAGCGGCCGCAG
>CAJADV010000141.1 GCA_903938575.1 uncultured Gammaproteobacteria bacterium | reverse complement strand
TTCCCGTCCCTGCACCGGGGCGACGGCCTGTTGTTGCGCGAGATGCTCGATCGCGGCGATAGCGAGGGTGCGCGGCGGATCGCGCATACCCTGAAGGGCGTTGCCGCGACGCTGGGTGCCGGTCCCCTGAGACTGGCAGCGGCCGGCCTCGAGGAACTGCTACGACATCCCGCCGCGCTGCCCGAGGGCAGTCTGGACGGCATTATGGGTGTGTTGGAGCAGACCATCGAGGCGATCGAGCTGGGGTTCCCAGCCGAGACGCCTGCGTTGCGGGAGGTGCAGGGCGTCTCGCTCGACCAGATAGAGGCGGCACAGGCAATCGATCGACTGGAGTGGTTGCTGCAGCGCGATGACATGAAGGCCCCGGAGGTGTGGGACGAACTCTCGTCGTGGTTCGCGCAGCAGTACGGGGTCGAGGCCGCGGCGGCCATTGCACGGGCCGTGCAGGATTTCGATTTTCCCTTAGCCATGCAGCGGCTGCGTGCGCTGTCGTCTCCGGCAACACCGTTGGAGGTGGCCTGATATGTGGCTGTTACCGGGCATCCAGATCGCCTTCACGGGGTCGGGCGATGCGCTGGAGCGTGCTTTTGACAGCAGCTATGACCCGGGCTTGGTCGTGCTCTCCGTCCTGGTGGCGGTGTTTGCCTCGTTCTGTTCTCTGGAAACCGTGTTGCGTCTCGCCCGGGGCGGGCTGGGCCGGATCTGGACGGGCATGGCGGCCATCATGCTCGGCGCCGGCGTGTGGGCGATGCACTTCATCGGCATGCTGGCCTTCCGTCTTTCCTGCGGGGTGAGCTACGACGTTTCGATTACCGCGCTGTCGATGCTGCCGGGGATCTTCGCCTCGGCCGTCGCGCTCCAGTTGATCGCCAGTCCGCGCCTCAGCGGAACGAGACTCGTTTTTGGCGCAGTGGTGCTCGGTGGCGGCATCGGACTGATGCACTACTCGGGCATGGCGGCAATCCGTTTCGCCGGGATCCTGCGCTATGACCTCGCCACCTTCGCTCTGTCGCTGCTGGCGGCGGTGCTGCTCGCGCTGCCAGCGCTCGGCTCGCGGCATCTGGTGGCGCGTCTGCGGCTCGGCGATGTGCCCTTCCTGACTTCCGCCGTAGGCGGGGTGGTGCTGGGCGGTGCGATATCGAGCATGCATTACATCGCCATGGAGGCCGCGTTTTTCCTGCCTGTCGATGGCGTGGAGCCTGTGAATGCCGCGAGCCCCCATACGCTTGCCTTCGCCGTGGGTGCCACGGTCTTCCTGCTGCTGGTCTTCGGGTTGCTGCTGATGGCACTTGGCTCCCGCATGAGCGAGACCCGCACGCGGCTCTACACGATGCTTGCGGTGACCAGTCAGGGTTATCTGCTGGTGGACGACGCCGGGCGAGTGGTGGATTCCAATCCCGCCATGGAGTCGCTGCTTGGCATTGCCCCCGGCACACTGAACGGCCGCGCCGCCGCCCTGCTGCTCGATCCCGCGGTGCTCGCTGACCAGTTTCGCGGCGAGATCGACCTGCGCCGCGCCGATGCGAGCACCGTGCCCTGCCTGGTGAATGCGCGCGTGCTGGAGGGGGCAGATGGCGTCGGGCACTTCGCCTTCGCGCTGTTCACTGACGTCACGCCCGAGCGCGAGGCAGCGGCGGCCATGCGTATGGCCAAGGAAATGGCCGAGGACGCCGCCCGCGTGAAATCGGATTTTCTGGCCAATATGAGTCATGAGATCCGCACGCCGATGAACGCGGTAGTCGGCCTCACGCACCTGATGCTGAAGACCGATCTCACGGCTCGCCAGCAGGATTTCATGCGCAAGATCGGGCAGGCGAGCCAGCATCTGCTCGAGATCATCAATGACATTCTCGATTTCTCCAAGATCGAAGCAGGCAAGTTGGGGCTCGAGCGGGTGGAGTTCGAACTCGAGCGCGTGCTCGACAACGTGGTCACCATGCAGATGGAAAAGGCGGTCGACAAGGGGCTTGATCTCCTGCTCGATATCGACCCGCGGCTGCCGGAGTACCTTTACGGCGATCCGATGCGCCTAGGACAGATCCTGATCAACTTTGCCAGCAACGCGGTGAAGTTCACCGCGAGCGGCGAGGTCGCGCTTGAGGCGCGGTTGATAGAGGAGACCAGCAGCGAAGTGCGGATCCGCTTCGCCGTCAGCGATACCGGCATCGGGCTCGACCCCGGGCAGATCGACCGGCTCTTCCAGAGTTTCCAGCAGGCCGACACGTCCACCACACGCAAGTTCGGTGGCACCGGACTCGGACTTGCGATCGTCAAGCGGCTCGCCGGGTTGATGGGCGGCGATATCGGCGTCGACAGCGTGCCCGGCAAGGGCTCGACCTTCTGGTTCACGGTGGGCTTCGGGCGCAGCGGGCGCCGCAAGCGCATGTTGCTGCCCACTCCGGACCTGCGCGGGCGCCGCATGCTGGTGGTCGATGACAACCCCCATGCGCGCGAAATACTCGCCGCCGAGCTCGCGGGCATGAGTTTCGAGGCCCAGGACGCGGGCTCAGGCGATGATGCGATTGCCGAGATCCGCCGCGCGGCAGGCGCAGGCACGCCCTACCACGTCGTGCTCCTCGACTGGCGCATGCCGGGGCTGGACGGTCTGGAGACGGCTCGCCGCATCCAGGCGCTGGGTCTTGATCCGGAGCCGCGTCTTGCGGTGGTGACAGCCTACGGGCGCGAGGAGATCCGCACCGAGGCAGCGGCCATCGGTATCGACAATATCCTGCTGAAACCGGTTGCTCCATCCACACTCTTTGATACGGTGATCCAGTTGCTCGGTGGCCGCTCGTCTGCACCGGTCGAGGCGTTGTTGGCGGGCGCGCCGCCGCAACGCCCGCT
>CAJADV010000140.1 GCA_903938575.1 uncultured Gammaproteobacteria bacterium | reverse complement strand
TGCGATGGTGGACGCCTGCATGCGCAGCCTGAACGCCACCGGATGGCTCAATTTCCGCATGCGCGCGATGCTGGTCAGCTTTGCGGCGTACCACCTGTGGTTGCACTGGCGAGAACCCGGCATTCACCTTGCCCGGCAGTTCCTGGATTTCGAGCCCGGTATTCATTGGAGCCAGATGCAGATGCAGTCCGGCACCACCGGCATCAACACGCTGCGCATCTACTCGCCGGCAAAGCAGGCCGTCGATCACGATCCCACCGGAGCCTTCGTGCGGCAGTGGGTCCCGGAGTACGGCACCAGCGCCTACCCGCGCCCGATCATCGACGAGCGGGAGGCAGTCAGGCTTGCCAAGGAACGGCTCTACGGCCTGCGCAAGACCGACACAGCGAGGGGCGAAGCAGCGGCAATCCAGCAGAAACACGGCTCCCGCAAGAGCGGGCTGGCGCAGACGGACAAGCCCCGGCGCAAGCGCGGCGACATGCCCGATGTGAGGCAGGCGGAATTGTTTGACTGAGCGGCCGGTTACCCGGCCGCAGGGGCTCGCGTTACGGGGCTCAGGCCACCTGGCGTGAGTTGGTGCTCGCCAGGTCGGTACGGCGCAGGTAGTACTCCGTGGGATGCACCCTGCCGCGCTCGTCGATGGACGCTGCGTGCACGATGCCGAGGATGTCTCCCTCTTCATCGCTGATCACCGTCTCGTAGCCCTTGTGCCGGATATCCGCGCGGGGGCAACGGTTGATGCGACGCTTGAAATCGCGGTAGTCGACCTTGACGAAAAAGCTCTCGAGATT
The DNA here is from genome assembly GCA_903938575.1 of uncultured Gammaproteobacteria bacterium. Taxonomy (GTDB): domain Bacteria; phylum Pseudomonadota; class Gammaproteobacteria; order Pseudomonadales; family UBA5518; genus UBA5518. The sequence goes on along the minus strand of CAJADV010000140.1, from coordinate 1,273 downwards.
TTTCATGGCTGGTTTTCCATACATACTGTGTTTGCGTACAGTATAGGTGACATCTTCATGTCTGCAAGGCGTTGGCAGAATATCCGCGAACACCCCCGGTTGTAACCACATCTTGTGGTTTTGTGTGCTGATAGAGACAGCATCTAGTGTTTGATACGTTCAATCTTCGTCACCAGCCCAGTTTGGCGCGGAACATGAAGAACACCGCACCGAGCAGGCAGAGCCCCGCCCGGAGATAGTCGAACGTCAGTTTCTCGCGCAGGCAGTGCTGGCGCCCGAGCATAGCGGTGGTGTTCGCTGGCCGCATCGATGGCCTTCCGTTGTGGGGCGGCGCTGCCCCACAATGAACTCCGGCCCAGGCTTCGCAGGACGCGTTCGCGGTCTATTCCATGCTGCTCTTCCACCACGGCAACGATCTCGCGACGCTGCGCCTGCTGGCCGCCCATCGGCTTGCGCAGTCCCCGCCCCCGCCACTGCAACCCGAGTATCTCGTCGTACCCAACGGCGGAATGGCCAAGTGGCTCCGGCGGGGTGTGGCGGCCACGCAGGGCATCGCTGCCGACCTGAGTTGCGACAGCCCCGCGGTTTTCCTGCGACGCATCGCGGCCATCGTACTTGGCGGCCTCGCAGACTCCTCCCAAGATCCCTGGTCCAAGGACCTCCTTACCGTCCGCCTGATGGGCCTTTTGCCCGGGCTGCTCGCTGAGCCCGGGTTCGCGCCTCTGGCGGCCTATCTCGCCGACACCCGCGACCCACGCCGTCTGCTCGCGCTCTCGCGCCAGTTGGCATCGCTCTTCGACCAGTACCTGATCTGGCGTACTGACTGGATCCTCGAGTGGGAGCGCGGCCTCCCGGGGCAGAACGATCCCGCGCGCGACAACCCCTGGCAGCCGGTGCTCTGGCGTGCGCTAAGTGCAGCGGTCAGGGCTGCCCACCCCGGCACGCTGCACCCGCCCGCGATGATCGAAATGCTCTGCGAGCGACTCACACGTGGCGCCCCACCGTCTGGCGTGCCCGCTCGCGTCACGGGCTTCGGTCTTGGCGCCCTGCCCCCGGGGCTGCTCTCGGTGCTTCGGGCGCTGGGCGCACACCTCGACGTGCAGGTCTTCCAGTTCAATCCCTGCCAGGAATTCTGGGCCGATGTGCAGAGCGAGCGCACGCTGGCGCAGTGGCGGCTGCATGCCCCGGAGCGCGCGCTGTACGCCGAATCGGGCAATGCGCTGCTCGCCTCCTGGGGCAGGCTGGGCGCCGCGCAGCTCGGCTTGCTGCTCGA
>CAJADV010000139.1 GCA_903938575.1 uncultured Gammaproteobacteria bacterium | reverse complement strand
GTGTGAGCAGCGAGTAGATCTCGAAGCCCCAAGGCAGTTCGAGCACGTCTTTGAGCGTGCGGGTCTCGGCCTGCGGGATATTGACCGGATCCTGTTTCTGGTAGATGCAGGACTTCATGCAGTCGTTGCAGATGCGGTGCCCGGTGGCCGCTGCCATCGGGTTATCCACCACGATCATCGCCAGCGCCGCGAGCGGTTCGCCGCGGGTCTTCACCAGGTGGAACTCCGAGATTTTTTCCTCGAGCGGGCAGCCCGCGAGCGTCACGCCGAAGGGGCTCTTGCGGAAGGGCGCGCTATCGGGCGGCGCGCCCTTGGCAGCTTTCTCGCGCAGGCCGCTGGAGCAGGAATCGCGACCCTGCTCGTGGCACCAGATGCAGGAGTTGGCCTCGTCCAGCGCTCCGGCCAGATCCGTGCCTTCATCGGTGAGTGCAAAGCCCTCGCGCCGGCGTGTGTGTTCAAGGCTGTGACGCGAGAAGCCGAGTGTTTCCTCGGTGACCAGCGGCACCAGGCGCTGGTGGTCCAGTTTTTTGGGTGCCTTGAAAAGCACGCCCTGGCCGTGCAGGGCACGTCCTGCGGCTGTGCCTGCGGCCCATGCGGCGTAGCGTGCGGCAAGACCGAGTTCGGCGGCGTTGGCCGTCTCGTCCTGTTGCCAGGCGAGCACCTGATGGGCAAAACCCAGTTCGCTGAAATCCGTGCCGAACAGCGATGTGCGCGTAGCTTCCGGATCAAATCCTGCCAGATCGGCTTCCTTGATTTTCGTGAGCGCGAAGCGCTGCACGAAGAGCCGCTTCACGGTGTAGAGCGGGGCGAGTGCGTGGTGAGTCGCGGCCAGTGCGCGTGCTTCGGACTCGATGCCGAAGAGCCTCGCGATGAAGTCTTCCAGATGTGATGCTAGCGCGATCAGGAGTTCGGATTCGGCCTTGCGGGCCAGCGCTGCAGGCGCCTGCCGGGCCTCCCGCAGGGTATCCCGGAGGGATGGGTCTGCGGCTGCCAGATGCTCGAGGAAAGCCTGGTCAATTCGCAGCAGGCCATCACGCGCGTAGAGGTCGGTGAACTGCAGGCCGAAGGCGAGCGAAAGCATGTGCGGTGATCCCCGTTAACGAGCCGCGAATCATACGGGCGTGGGCGGGGCGGGGCAATTTAGCGGGGGCTCCGCTGGCGCGGCCAGAATGCCTGCCGAACCGTTCGCCTTGATTTCTGGCTGTGATGGGAAATACGGGTACCGCAGCTCAACAGACCTGCGTAGGCAACAATTCAAAGCGCGTAGCGCGCAAAAGACGAGGACAGGGAATTGGCTTGAGTCGAGTGCAAACCTGTCTGCCCGCCACCGGCGGCAGCATGACGCTACCGCTGGTGGCCAGTGCCGGACGTAGTTTCAGCAGCCGGCGGTGAGAATGGTAACCGTGGGCGGCGTGTTGAGTGCCGTAGGTTCTATGTATTCAACCGAGCAGGTGGCTGCGGTCGGTGCGTTAGTGAATGACAAGAGCCAGCCCGAGCTGCTTGCTGCCGAGGTGAAGCCCGTGATGTCCTGCAAGGTTTTCACGATCCCCGTTGCCGCATCGGAGGGGTAGCCATTGACGATAGCGACGGATTCGCCTTCCATCGTGACGGTCACGGGGTTGCTGCCATCAGCGATGTACAGAGCATGGACAAGTGCCGCACCGCTTTTGACGGCTCCTGCCATACCTTTGACGGTTGCCACCCGGGCTTGTGTCTCGAGGCCTGCGAACCGCGGGATGGCGAACGCAGCAAGGATGCCGAGAATGACGATGACGGTGATGAGTTCGATGAGCGTGAAGCCGGCTTGACGTTGCACGGAAGCAATCTCCTAGGCAGGTTGGTTCGTGAGAAGGATAGCACTGATTTGCGGGAAGGCCAGCCTCGGCAGCGTCAAGCGGCTGGGCTTTTTCAGATACCGCTCACCTGGGCGCTCAGGCTGCGTCTCGCGAAGTCCTCGGTACCCTCGCTGCCCAGAGTCGCGGTCACGCCCAGGCTATAAACAAGATAAGTGCTTGCGCCCTCGGATACCGTCGCAGAACTGCAGTTGACCGATACCACGAAATTGCTGATTCCGGTGCCCGCGGGGGAGAACGTCGTGCCGCTTGTGGGACAGCTGCCGTCCTGCAGGACCCGGGCGATGGCCCATTCGAGACCGCTGCGCGCCGCAAAGTCTGCTCGCTTGCCGAGTAGCGCAAGCGAACTGTCCGCCTGCTGGGAGGTGCCGATCGACACGGCATAGCCCGCG
>CAJADV010000138.1 GCA_903938575.1 uncultured Gammaproteobacteria bacterium | reverse complement strand
CGGCGCGCGCTGCGCCGGAGTCGAGACTACCGGCATGGGTTACCAGCATTTCAGGGAATCTGCGGATGGCTAGGGCGCCTCTGCAGGTGCTGCCCGGCTCGGGACGCACCGCGCGGTGCCTGTCTGCCTTGCTTCTGTGCGCGCTGCTGCCGATGGCGGCCGCACGCGCCGAGATGTTGATCACTGCCAACGCCCTTTTCGAGGGACGTGCGCTGCTGACTATCGACGGCAACCGCCGGTTGCTGCGCGTCGGTCAGTCCTCGCCCGAGGGCGTGCGGCTGCTGTCGGCTTCAGCCACCGAGGTGGTCATCGACATCGAAGGACGTCAGCAGCGGCTCGCGCCGGGCGCCGAGATGGGAGTGGCCTTTGCCCAGCCGGAGCGCCGGCAGGTCTCGGTGCCGCTCAACGAGCGCGGCGAGTACCGGCTCGTGGGCACGGTGAACGGCCACCAGTTGCTATTGATGGTCGATACGGGGGCCAACATCGTCGCGTTGAGCGGGCAGGATGCCGACCGTCTCGGCATCGATTATCGCCGTCGCGGTCAGTCTGCGACGGTGCAGACGGCAGCGGGTCGGGTCCCGGCCTGGAGCATCACGCTGGACCGTGTGGAGGTCGCGGGCATCCTGGTGCGCAACGTGCCGGCCACGGTGATCGAAGGCCCCCACCCGGAGCCCGCCCTGCTCGGCATGTCCTGGCTCACGCGGGTGGCCATGCGCGAGAACGCTGGCGTCCTCTACCTGCAGGAACGCTGAGAGGCCGCAGCGCCCGCCAAGCTGCTAGAATCCGCCTCCCCGCGCTTACCCGGAGAAGCGTCTTGTCCGTACGCTACGTCGCCTCGTCCCGTCTGCCGACCCCCTGGGGGGTGTTCGACATGCACGGATTCGAGGATATCGAGCAGGAAAAGGAGCATGTCGTGCTCACACTCGGTGATGTCGCCGATGGCGCGCCGGTGCTGGCGCGCATCCACTCCGAGTGCCTGACGGGGGATGCGCTGTTCAGCGTGCGCTGTGACTGCGGTGCGCAATTGCGCAGCGCCATGGAGCGCATCTCCCGCGAAGGCCGGGGCGCGCTGCTCTACCTGCGTCAGGAAGGACGCGGCATCGGCTTGCTGAACAAGATCAAGGCCTACCACCTGCAGGACGACGGCGCCGATACCGTCGAGGCCAACGAGCAACTCGGCTTCGGTGCCGACATGCGTGACTACAGCATCTGTGGCGTGATGCTTGCCAAGCTGGGCATCAAGGCACTCAAGCTGCTCACCAATAATCCGCGCAAGGTGGCAGCCATCGAGGAGCTCGGCGTACTGATCACCGAGCGTATTCCGATCCGCACGGGCCAGAACCCCCACAACCAGCGCTATCTCGACACCAAGGCCGGCAAACTCGGCCACTTGATGGGTCAGGACTGAGCCCCGGCGCAGTTCTCAGCGGCTGGGGCGTTTCGCCGGCGGACGCAGCGCCTTCAAGCGAGCCCGGATCGAGGCCTCGATGCCCGCGGCGTCCAGCCCCACGCTCTTCAACATGTCCTGCGGTTTGCCGTGATCGAGAAAGCGATCAGGCAGCCCGATGTGCAGCACCGGCATCACGATCCCGTGCGCGGCCAGCAGCTCAGACACGGCCGCACCCGCTCCTCCCGCCACCGTATTTTCCTCTGCCGTGACCAGCAATGTGTGTTTGGCCGCGAACTCCAGCACCAGCTCCTCATCGAGGGGCTTCACGAAACGCATGTCGGCCACCGAGGCCTTCAAGGACTCGGCCGCCGCGAGTGACGGTGCGACCATGGTGCCGAAGGCGAGGATGCCCACCCCGGTGCCCTTGCGCAGCCGTCTGCCACGGCCGATTTCCACCGGTGCCAGCCCCGGATCTATGGGGGTGCCGGGCCCGGTGCCGCGCGGGTAGCGCACGGCAGCCGGTCCCCGGTGCAGGTAACCGGTGCTCAAGAGCTTGCGCGTCTCGTCCTCGTCGGAGGGCGCCATCACCAGCATGTTCGGTACGCAGCGCAGAAAGCTCAGGTCGAAACTGCCAGCATGGGTCGCGCCGTCCTCGCCCACCAGACCCGCGCGGTCGATGGCAAACAGCACGTCGAGATCCTGCAGGGCGACGTCGTGGATCAGCTGATCGTAGGCGCGCTGAAGGAAGGTTGAGTAGATCGCGACCACGGGCTTCATGCCCTCGCAGGCAAGCCCCGCGGCCAGTGTGACCGCGTGTTGTTCGGCGATGGCGACATCGTGGAAGCGCTCGGGGAAGCGCTGCGAGAACTCCACCATGCCCGAGCCTTCGCACATGGCCGGCGTGATGCCGACCAGCAGCGGCTCCTGCTCGGCCATGTCGCAGAGCCAGCTGCCGAAGATCTCCTGGTATTTCGGCAGCGCCGGCTTGGTTTTGGCCGGTGCCGGCGTGGGATCGATCTTGTTGATGGCGTGATAGCCGACCGGGTCGCGCTCGGCGGGCGCGAAGCCTTTGCCCTTCACGGTCAGCACGTGCAGCAGTTGCGGGCCCTGGCGCTCGCGCACATGCCCCATGGTCTCGATCAGCAGCGGCAGGTCGTGGCCGTCGATGGGGCCGATGTAATTGAAGCCGAGCTCCTCGAAGAGCGTGCCCGGGGCAACCATGCCCTTCATGTGCTCCTCGGTGCGCCGGGCGATTTCCAGTGCCGGCGCCGGCAGGCGCGAGAGCACGCGCTTGCCGCCTTCGCGCATGGTGTTGTAGAGCGGGCTTGCCCAGATCCGCGCGAAATACGAGGCGAGGCCACCTTCGTTACGCGAGATCGACATCTGGTTGTCGTTCAGCACCACCAGCAGGTCGGCGTCGGTGTGGGCGGCGTGGTTCAGCGCCTCGAAGGCCATGCCGGCGGTCATCGCGCCATCGCCGATCACCGCGGCAACGCGGCGCTGCTCTGCTCGTGCGCGCGCGGCAAGCGCCATCCCGAGCGCGGCGCTGATGCTGGTGCTGGAGTGGCCCACGCCGAAGGAGTCGTATTCGCTCTCGCTGCGGTTGTTGAAGGCGGCGAGTCCGCCGGCCTTGCGGATGCTGAGCATCGCCTCGCGCCGGCCGGTAAGTATCTTGTGCGGGTAGCTCTGGTGGCCGACATCCCAGACCACGCGGTCGTAGGGAGTGTCGAAGATGTAATGCAGCGCGATGGTGAGTTCCACCACCCCCAGCCCCGCACCGAAGTGTCCGCCGCTCTGTCCCACGGAGTAGAGCAGGAACTCGCGCAGTTCATCGGCCAGACGCGGGAGTTCGCCGGGCGAGAGTTCCCGCAGGTCATCGGGAATCGTCACCGTGTCCAGCAGAGGTGTCACGGGGCGGGTGCGCGGAATCTGGGTGAAGACCTTCATGTGCTTTATGCCCGGCTTTGGGGCCGTTTTCCGGGTTGAGTTGTCATGATGCCGTAATCAGCGATCCCGGGCCACGATGAAGCGCGCGATGTCGGCGAGTGCGTCCGCGCGCGCCCCGAACGGCGACAGGGCCTCCAGCGCGCGCTCGCACAGGGCCTGTGCGTAAGCCAGCGCCGCGGTCTCGCCCATCAGGCTGAGGAAGGTGGGTTTGTCGCGCGCGGCGTCGGCACCGGGCTGCTTGCCGAGGACAGCAGCGGTGCCCGTGCCGTCCAGGATGTCGTCCTGCACCTGGAAGGCGAGGCCGATGTCGGCGGCATAGCTGTCCAATCGGGCAAGCTCTGGCTCCGGGGCATCACCGAGCAGCGCGCCCATGCGCACGGATGCGCGAATCAGTGCGCCGGTTTTCAGCGCGTGCATGCGCTCGAGCGCGGCACGCTCCAGATCCACGCCCACGCAGGCGAGATCCATTGCCTGCCCACCCACCATGCCGGTGGTGCCGCTGGCCGTGGCGAGCGTGCCCACCAGCGCGAGCCGCGTCGACACGCTGATGCCGGGGGCCTGGGTCAGCAGCTCGAAGGCGAGTACCTGCAGCGCATCGCCCGCAAGGATGGCCGTGGCCTCGTCGAAGGCACGGTGACAGGTGGGTTTGCCGCGGCGCAGATCGTCGTCGTCCATGGCCGGCAGGTCGTCGTGGATCAGCGAGTAGGTGTGCACGCACTCGATCGCAGCGCAGACCCGGTCGACGTCATGGGCCGGTGCCTGCGCGCCGCCCACAGCATCTGCCGCAGCCAGACAAAGCACCGGCCGCAGCCGCTTGCCGCCGGCCAGCAGGCTGTAGCGCATGGCCT
>CAJADV010000137.1 GCA_903938575.1 uncultured Gammaproteobacteria bacterium | reverse complement strand
CTGCAGATCTGTATCTGGCGCCGCGTGATACCGCCGAGGCCGAACGCATCAGCGCCTGGCTCGAGGCACAGCCCGGCATCGAGGCGATCCTGCCTCACTGGCGCGTTGATCTGCGCCTGCAGGGCTGGCCAGCGCAGATGCAGGGCATCGTCGATCACCCCAGCTACCGCGAGCATTGGCCGCTGCTCGAGCAGCAGGATGAGGTCTGGACAAAACTGCAGGCAGAGCGTGGTGTGCTGCTCAGCGAGCAACTGGCCCGCCGTCTGAAGTTGGGTTTGGGCGACACGCTGGCGCTGCCAGCAGCGGACGGCGAGCAGCGCCTGACGGTGCTCGGCTTGTACGCCGATTACGGCAACCCCAAGGGCCATGTGTTGGTGAGTGCCATCTGGCTGCGCCGGCACTGGCCGGACGCCAACCTGAGTGACCTCAGCCTGCGCCTGCCGGCCGCGCGCATCGCGCCGCTCAAGGCCGAGCTGGAGCAGCGCTACGCCCTCGATGGCACCCGGCTGATCGATCAGACCTCGCTCAAGCGCTGGTCGACCCGGGTTTTTGAACGCACCTTCGCCGCCACCGCCGCGCTGAACAGCCTCACCCTTGGTGTCGCGGGTGTCGCGCTGTTCATCAGCCTGCTGACGCTGGGCCAAAGCCGACTGGGCCAACTGGCACCGCTCTGGGCCCTTGGACTGGGGCGGCGGCAGCTTGCCTGGCTCAGCCTGGCACAGACGCTGCTGCTCGCCTGCCTCACCGTGCTGCTGGCCATGCCCCTCGGGTTGCTGCTGGCCTGGTGCCTGGTGGCGGTGGTGAACGTGCAGGCTTTCGGCTGGCGGCTGCCGCTGCATGTGTTCCCCGCTCAGTTGCTGCAGTTGGGTCTGCTGGGCCTGCTCACCAGTCTCTTGGCTGCCGCCGGACCACTGTGGCAACTGGCTCGCAGCCAGCCGGCCGATCTGTTGAGGCAATTCGCCGATGAACGCTAGGGCTCTACTGCTACTGGCCGCTTCTTTGTCTGGCGGTTGTGACCAGGCGCCCGCGCCGAGTGCCGGTTTTGCCGGCCTCGGCCAGGTGGCAGCCGGCTTCAGCGCTGTCGAGTCTGGCCGGGCACTGCAGTTCCCGGTCGATCACGGCGCCCACCACGGGTATCGCGTCGAGTGGTGGTACGTCACCGCCACCCTGACTGACGAGCAGGGACACGATTGGGGCGTGCAGTGGACGCTGTTTCGCTCGGCGCTGCGCCCCGGTGCCGAGCAGCCCGGCTGGAACAGCCCCAACCTGTGGCTGGGCCACGCCGGCCTGACCGGGCCTTCAGGCCACCAGTTTGCCGAGCGTCTGGCCCGTGGTGGCATCGACCAGGCGGGGGTGGTGGCGCAGCCATTCGACGCCTGGATCGACGACTGGTCATTGCGCAGCACGGGTCGCGAGGACTTGCAGCAACTGCAGCTGGAGGCCTCGGGTGAGGACTTTGGATACAACCTGGAACTGGTCACCGACGGCCCACTGGTGCTGCACGGCGCGCAGGGCTACAGCGAGAAATCCGGCCAAGGCCGCGCGTCCTATTACTACAGCCAGCCGTTCTATCAGGTTCGCGGCGAAGTCTGGCGCGCCGGTCAGCGTTACCGGGTAACCGGCCAGGCATGGCTCGACCGCGAGTGGAGCAGCCAGCCACTGGCGGCCGAGCAGCAGGGCTGGGACTGGTTCTCCCTGCATCTGGACGGTGGCGCCAAGCTGATGCTGTTCCAGGTGCGCCAGACCGAGGGCCGGCCCTATCGCGCGGGCACCTGGATCGGTGCCGACGGCCGCACCGAAGCGCTGCACGGTGAGCAGATCCAGTTGAGCCCGCTCACCATCACCGAGCTCGACCGCGGCCGCAAGGTGCCGACCCGTTGGCGCGTGCAGGTGCCGATCCGCGGCATCGATATCGAGGTTGAAGCTTTGCAGCCGCAGGCCTGGATGGGCACCACGCCTCCTTATTGGGAAGGCCCGGTGCATCTGCGTGGCAGGCCCGGCGGGCGCGGTTATCTGGAGATGACCGGGTATTGAGTGCTGCGCCGCGCCGCAGCTGGGCTTAACCGGATCCGCGCGCGGGGTAGCCGCATGATCGTCTGTTCGGATGTTTATGGTGTCGGAGGATTGCTGTTAGCCTACCGACTTCACAACGGGAGGGGTGCGATGAGTAAGGAGCAGCAGGCTGACTATGATGTGATTGCGGTAGGCGCGGGGTTTGCCGGTCTGGCCCTGATCCACCACGCGCGTGAGGCGGGCTTGTCGATCCGCGTGTTCGACAAGGCTTCCGATATCGGTGGTACCTGGACCTGGAACCGTTACCCGGGCGCGGCAAGCGACAGCGAGTGCTATTACTACTGCCTGACCTTCTCCAAGGAACTGCTGCAAGACTGGTCCTGGTCGGTCCGCTACCCCGGCTGGGAAGAGAACCATCGCTACATGCACTTCGTAGCGGACCGCTGCGACATGTGGCCGCACATCCAGCTCAATACGCCGGTGGTACGAGCCGACTTCCAGGAAGACACCGGACTCTGGCGCATCCAGACCGCCGGAGGAGAGGAGTTCACCTGCCGCTACTTCATCAGCGCGATGGGCATGATCTCGGAGCCGGTCATCCCCGAGTTCAAAGGAATGGACACCTTCAAGGGCCCGCTGTTCCACTCCGCCCGCTGGCCGTCTGAAGGCCTCGACTATGCGGGCAAGCGCATAGCGATCATAGGCAGCGGTGCTACAACCGTGCAGATGCTGCCGGTAGTAGCGCAGACGGCGGCCAACGTGACGGTTTTCCAGCGCACGGCGAACTTCATCATGCCGGCGGTACAGAAGCAGATGACGCCGGAGTGGGAGAAGGAGATCAAGGCCAACTACGACGCGATCATCGCCAAGTGCCGCAATCACGTCTTCGGCATGGCCTTCGACAGCCCGGTGGGGCGCACGATCGCGGACACGCCCCCCGATGAAGTGCAACGCATCCTCGAGGAGCACTGGCCGCGCGGCAGCTTCCGCTTCGTCTTCGAGACCTTCGATGACCTCCTGACCAATGCGGAGTCCAACCGTATAGTCGGCGAGTTCGTGCTCCGCAAGACGCTGGAGCAGGTGAACGACCCTGACGTGCGCGAGATGCTGACGCCGAAGGGCTACCCCTTCTTCGCCAAACGGCCGCCGCTCGATCACGGCTTCTTCCCGACCTTCAACCGGGAGAACGTCAAGCTGGTGGATATCGGCAATCGCGAGCCGATCGTCGAGATCACGGAAACCGGCATTCGCACGACGAAGCAGCACTACGAGTTCGACATCATCGTGCTGGCCACCGGATTCCAGGCCTATACCGGCGGACAGGAAGCGCTACCGATCCGTGGCAGCAATGGCCTGCTGCTGCGGGACAAGTGGGAAGACGTCTCCGGCTCGATCATGGGCGTGTTCGCGGCGGGTTTCCCCAACTTCTTCATGATCACCGGGCCACAGGCGCCGTTCGCAAATCTCCCGGTATCCATCGAGGAGAACGCGATTTACATCGTCAACTGCATCAAGAAGATGAAAGCGGAGGGCCACGATCTGTGCGTGCCGAGGCTCGATGCAGAGGAAGCGTGGGTGGCGGAGACGGCGGATATCCACCGCCAGACGTTGATGGCACAGGGCGACAAAGTGCACTCGTGGATGATGGGCGCGAATCTCGCGAACCGTAGTCCCCGGGTCCTGATTTACTTCGGTGGCGCCAACGTCTACTACGACAAGCTTCGTCAGTCCGCCGAGGCCGGATTTCCGGAGGTCGACTTCGAAGCGGTGGCCGGATAGTCATTCGGGCTGGGGTTCCCGCGGGGGTGGTGTCGCGGGCATGGCCCGCTCCTACAGGGATCGGGT
>CAJADV010000136.1 GCA_903938575.1 uncultured Gammaproteobacteria bacterium | reverse complement strand
GGCGCCGTGTGGCAGCACATGCAGTACTGCCACCAGGTGCTGTGGCCGGAATTGGACGCGCAACTGTGCTCCGTCACCGAGCAGTGGGCGCAGTTTGCCGTGGCAGGGCCGCGCTCGCGCGAGCTGCTGGAGCGCATCGTCGACCCCGGGCAGGATCTCTCGAACAGCGCCTTCCCCTATCTCGCGGCAGGCATGCTCAACGTACTGGGAGGTGTGCGCGGGCGGTTGTACAGATTGTCGTTCTCCGGCGAGCTCGCCTACGAAATCGCCGTACCCGCACAGCACGGCGAGGCGCTGGTAGAAGCGCTTTTCAGCGCCGGAGCGGATCTGGACGTGACGCCCTACGGCACCGAGACACTCGGCGTGCTGCGCATCGAGAAAGGCCACCCCGCCGGCGGCGAACTGAGCGGTCAGACCACGGCGCATGACCTCGGGCTCGGGCGTCTGCTCGCGCCGGACAAGGATTACATCGGTGCGGTTCTGGCGCAGCGTGCCGCGCTCAGGGCCACCTCGCGCGCGAGGCTGGTGGGCATCAAACCGGTGAACCGCAGCGAGCGGCTTTACAGCGGTGCGCATTTCATCGCCGTGGGCGCCGAAGCCACCGCCGCGCACGACGCGGGCTACGTCACCTCGGTGGTTTTCTCGCCTGCGCTGGGGCACTGGATAGGTTTGGGCCTGCTCGCCAACGGCCCGGCGCGCCACGGTGAACAGCTGCGCGCCTGCGATCCGCTGCGTGGGCGTGAAACCCACGTCGAGGTCTGCGACCCCGTGTTCTTCGACACCGAGGGAGGACGCCTGCGTGTCTGAGTGCAGCGTACGCATCATGCCGTCGCCCGCCATCGCTCTGGTCATGGCGCGCAAGGGGCAGACAGCGACGGCGAGCGCAGCGGCTGCGCAGGCCTTCGGCACTGCGCTGCCGTCACAGCCCCGCATCGTGTACGGCAACGAGGTCGCGCTCGTGTGGTGCGGCCCGGAGCGCTGGCTGATACTGACGCCGGAGGAGCGCGCCACAGCCGGTGGCGGCATCGAGGTGCTGCTGGAGCCCGTTTTTTCAAACACCTCGAGCGTCGCCGATCAGAGCGGCAGCCGGGTGCTGATTGAAGTGGCCGGCAGCAGAGCGCGCGAGCTTCTCGCCAGAAGCCTGCCGATCGATCTGCATCCCCGCGCCTTCGGACCCGGCCACACGGCGCTGTGCCGCGCCAACTACGTCTCGCTGCAGATCTGGCAGGCGAGCCCTGAGCCCGCCTTCGTGCTTGCGGTGCCGCGGAGCCATGCGGCAGGCTTCCACCACACGCTGCTCGGCACCGCTGCATCCTTGTGCGGCGGGGAGGCCTGAGCCACACGCCAACCCCAGGCCGTCGAGGCCGCCGACATGCGAACTCTCTTCTGCCACCTGATTGCGCCACTATTCTCACTCGTCGCGGCACTCTCGTGCAGCGCCTCCCAAGACGAGGGATTACCGCTAGCGCCAACACGCGAGCTGCACTTCAGCACCGACGAAGGCATATGGATGTCGGTGGACGTGGCGCCAGACGGCAAGGCTCGCCGAGGAAGCTGTCGAGACTCGAGCCAGCATGGGCGTTCTTTGCCACGTCAACCTCCTTCGTAGGACGTGTCCAGGACAGTCAGAAAATGTACTGCATTGGTACATGGCCAACCCAATTGAATAACCTTTCGGGTCCAATCGGAGCTGGCGAAGCCTAATCCACTGGCATACACTCATCGACATGCAAACCGTGGTCGAACTACCCGAGTTCATTCGTCGAACCCATGGCTTGCTCTCCGCCTCCGAGACGCTGCTTCTGATCAATTACCTGGCGGAGTTCCCGCAGGCGGGCGACCTGATGCAGGGTACGGGGGACGTGCGGAAGTTGAGATGGGCGCGAGATGGGAAAGGCAAAGCGGGGGTGTTCGAGTCATCTACTACTTTCACAGCGAGCAAATACCGCTCTATCTGCTGACCATTTTCGCCAAGAATGAGCGGGCGAACCTGTCCATGGCAGAGCGCAACGAGTTGGCACATCTGGTCAAGAAACTGATCGAAGTATCGAGGCAACGAAAATGAGCAAGGCATTCGAAAGCATCAAAGCCGGCCTAGGCGAGGCTATCGCCCATGCAACCAGTGAACAGCATGGCGCCCGTGTTTCGCACTTTGACCCAGTTGACGTGAAGGCCATTCGCGCACAAGTCGGTATGTCCCAAACAAAATTCGCCGCATCGTTTGGCATCAGCATAGGCACTTTGCGCCACTGGGAGCGCGGTGATCGCCAGCCGCATGGCCCAGCACGGGTACTGCTGACGGTGCTCTCCAAGCAGCCAGAGGCTGTGCTCAAGGCCTTGGCGGCATAGGGTGCCGTCAAGCCCCCACCCGCCAAACCAAACCGGATCTAGACCCGCCCTGCCGATCCCCGATCGCAGCGTTCCTCTGCTCCCCCGACTCGCGCGCCGTCCGTGTGCGTCGCTCACGCACTCAGCGGCGGCCCCGTCGGCGGCGGGCCGAGCGATGCCGTGCTGCATTCTCCTTGCCCTATCACATGCGCCAGGATCCGTTCGACCAGCGCCTGCGCCCTCGATGCAGGCAATCACTTTCACGCTCTTGCCGCAGCGCACGCAGCTCTCCACATCGATGCCAAAGACCCGCTTCAGCCGTTGTGCCCACGTCATCGCCGCATGCCGCTCGATCGCGGATCACTCGGGCGCTGCGCTTGCCTGCCTTCTCCCCTTGCCACGACCAGAGGGTGTCACCTGCGCTCGCCAGCGGTGGTTCGGCGCCAGCACCCCGAGTCCTTGCAACGGAAATCTGAAAGGGCATATTTTATATACCGTTAGTGGAATCGGAAGCACGATGCAGTTCGTCTTCGAGTTTGATGATGCCAAGAGCTGCGCCAACAAGTCGAAGCACGGCATCGACTTCGTTGAGGCTCAGGCGCTCTGGCTCGACGGGAACCAGCTAAGGGTCGCCGCGCGAGCTCGCGAGGAGCCGCGCTTCGTGGTGATAGGCTTGATCGACGGCAAGCACTGGTCCGCCGTCATCACTTATCGCGGCGAGACGGTCCGGCTCATCTCGGTCCGAAGGTCACGCTCAAGCGAGGTGCAGGCGTATGAAGACAAGTGATTTCGACCGGAAGTTCGACGACGGCGTCGAGGACATCATCGATGACCTGGACATGTCCACCGCGACTCGTCCTCTCAAGGAGGCGCGCCGCGTGAACGTGGACTTCCCGGTGTGGATGGTTGAGTCGCTTGATCGCGAGGCCAGTCGACTCGGTGTGACTCGCCAGTCGATCATCAAGGTGTGGATCGCTGAGCGGCTCGAGCAGAGGGCAAGCTAGCGTGCCCTGAGTCCGCGGCTGAATGCGCTAACAAGGGCATCGAGCGGGCAGCGCAAGGTGGTATCAACCTGGGCGGTCTTGCCTGCCGCTCATGCCCAAACACGTTAGACGCAGCAACAAGCTACAGACAGAAAGCCTAAGTAGAAGAGAGCCTCTACACGACCGAATCCAACCTCCTTCCGGTGCGGCTGACATCCGGTTCGCGTCGGGTGTCCAGCCCGATGTTTGCCCGAATCCGCGGCTTTGTATCAGGCAAACGCTGGTCATTCGCTATTCCGAATGCCTTCCGATCTCTCCACATCGATGCCAAAGACCCGCTTGTGCCGTTGTGCCCGGCTCATCGCCGCACGCCGCACGATTGCGGATCGCTCGGGCGGTGCGCTTGCCGCCCTTCCTCCGGCCCCTGCCCGAGGGCGTCACCTCGGCGCGCCAGCGATCGTTCGGCGCCGTCATCATCTGCACAGCACGCTCTCTGAACCCCTCACTGTACCGGGATATTCCTCGCTCATTTGCCGCCCACTGTCGCTTTGATTGCCAACAAAATGGACGCGACAACCAGCCTGACACAGGGGGCGGTCCGTCACTGCGCGGTTGGTGTCTACTGCTGCTGACGGCACATCGCCGAACCAACCTTGAAACGCAGAGGGCCGCGTCCGGAAACGGGTGTGGCCCTTATTGCGTCTGAGGGGATCGCTCGGGTTCAGTCGCTACCGGCCTGCTGCCGAAGCTTCAGCCTCCAGTAGGGATAGGACGACATGAGGATCGTCCCCGTGCCCTGGTAGAGACGTACCCAGCGGTCGCCCGTCAGGCGGCTCCCGAAACGGGTCTTGGCCGCCCGCCTGATCGAATACGAGATGCCCTTGGTGCGCGCGACCACGAACTTGCCGTTGGTCGAGAGCTGTTCGTCGTTGAGCACGATCTCCTCGATCGGGCCCGCACAGGTGACGACGACCTTGCCCGGACCTGCCGCCTCGGTCTGGAAGTCGAAAACGCCATCGCCCGCCCAGAACGACGTCACCATGCTTTCCCGGAAGACATGGAGCCGGACGGACTCCTCGGAGGCCCAGTAGGATCCGCTTTCGAGAATCCAGGGCTCGGCGCCCAGATCGATGACGTGGAAGCCGCCAAACGAGGACTCCAGATACACCACCCCGGTGCCGGTGAATGTCGGCCTGATCAGCGACTCTTCCGAGAGCATGGACTTGATCATCCAGCCTGCCGACGGAAGCCTGGCATCGACTTTGATCTTGCCGAACATATAGCAAAGGGCGCCACGCTCGGCGTGGATCGTTTCGTTGTCGAGGGTGGCGCGGACGCAGCGCGTCCCCTCGTCTTCGATCACGTCGAACGACGCCATGGCTGCCCTCCTATTGCGCGAGCGAAGTGGTGACGAGTTGGTAGAGATGTTCGAACACTTCCGGCGAGAGTCCGGCGTCACCGCGGAGCGGCTTGTCGAGGATGGCGATGAGCGCAATCTCCAAGGCAAGGGATAGACCGAGAATGCCGCCGAGCACGAACTGGACCGACAGCCGGACCTCAAACAACCAGAGGATGCTGATATTGAGGAGGGCACCGAGAATGACCACGTACCAGACGATATCGGGGATCCCGTCGGTGGCGTTGTAAAGGCGCTGGTTGCGGAGTTCGAGGAAGCTGAAGAACTGCGAAATGCCTTCCCCATGAAGCGCCTCCTGTCCCGCAGTCTTCGGCTCGAAGGAGGTCAGCCTCTGCTTGAGTTCGAGGACCGAGCCATCGATCGCGGGCGTGGCGGTCCCTTTTCGCAACGCCGGCCACTCGGTCTCGATCACGAACTTAAGATAGTCCCCGATCGCCGCCTCGAGTTCGGTCGACTCCGGCGGCGGGTAAGCGGACACGGTATGGAACAGGGCAAAAACGGCTGTCGCCTCGGATGTGATCGATTGATCGACCTCCTGCCTGTCTTGGAAGGCTCCCGCCGCGATCAGGCCGAGAAGAATGCCAAACAGAACGCCATACATCGACAGGAAGCTTGACAGGATGTCGTTCAGTCCCGCCTGCCTGCGAACGAACAGCCGGATGATCGGCCGGACGAAGACAGTGCCCATCCACGCGAAGCCGATGAAAAAGGCGCAGAAAACAATGACGATCTTCTGCGTCGATAGATCATAGATCCAGTCAAACATTTCTGTCCCCATCAAAAGAGCTCGCGGTGTGCTCGGCTCTTTGCACCTTCTCCGCTCGCTGCTCATCCCACAACGCCATCGCAAAGCATCGAAAGGATAAAGCCTCTCCCAGACCAAGGCCAGCGCGAGCGGGCCCTGCGCCCTCGGGTTGCGGACTGCTTTCCAACCCGAGACTGCTTTCCAACCCGAGAATTGCCCTGGGCCGTAGTCAGGATCCGCACGAGCAGCGCCGACTCCTCGATGCAGCCAATCACTTTCACGCTCTTGCCGCAGCGCACGCAGTCTCGCTGCAGATCTGGCAGGCGAGCCCGAAACCCGCCTTCGTGCTTGCGTTGCCACGGAGCCATGCGGCAGGCTTCCACCACTATCTGCTCGGAACTGCAGCATCCTGCGGCGGCGAGGAGTTCTGAGCCACACGCCAACCCACGCCGTCGAGGCTTTCGCCATGCGAACTCTCTTCTGCAGCCTGCTAGCACCACTGCTCGCGCTCGTCGCGGCACTCTCGTGCAGCGCCTCCCAAGACGAGGGATTACCGCTAGCGCCAACGCGCCATCTGCGCTTCAGCACCGACGAAGGCACATGGATGTCGGTGGACGTGGCGCCAGACGGCAAGACGCTGGTCTTCGACCTGCTGGGCGACCTCTACCGCCTGCCCATCGGCGGCGGCAAGGCCGAAGCGCTCACCCGCGGCATGGCTTTCGATACCCAGCCGCGCGTCTCTCCGGACGGGCAAACCATCGCTTTCGTGAGCGACCGCAGCGGCGCGGAGAATCTCTGGCTGATGCCCATAAACGGCAAGGGTGAAGCCCGCCAGCTGAGCCAGGGCGAAGACACCGTTTTCGTCTCACCCGAATGGGCTCCCGACGGCAGCGGCATCGTCGCTTCCCGCACCGGCGTTACCCGCAACCGCCTGATGGAGTTGCTGCTCTACCCGTTGGACGGCAGCGCCCCGCAGAGTCTGGTGAACGGCACGCGCGAGAGGATCACGGCGGTGGGCGCGGCCTTTGGCGCCGATACGCAAAAAGTGTATGTCGCGCAGAAACCGAAGTCGCAGCAAAACTACTATCCGCAGATCGGGCAGTACCAGATCGCGGTGCTGGACCGCGCGAGCGGCGAACTGCATCCGCAAACCAACACGCAGGGCGGCGGGCTGCGGCCGGTGCTCTCGCCGGACGGACGCTGGCTCGCCTACGCGAGCCGCTTTCACGCCGGCACCGGCTGGCGGCTGCGCGATCTCGCCAGCGGCGCGGAGCGGTGGTTGCTGTACCCCGCCGAATCCGACGACCAGACCGCCCAGCACGCGAGCTGGGATCTGATGCCTGGCGCGAGTTTCACGCCGGATTCCCGCGCGCTCGTCACGACACAGGGCGGCAAGCTCTGGTCGGTGGCGATTGCGTCGGGAGAGAAAACGGCGATTCCCTTCACGGTCGATGTAGACCAGCCTCTGGGACCCCACATCGATGCCAGCCGTCGCATCACCGAGGCAGCGGTCACGGCGCGCCGCGTATCCTCGCCCGCGCTCTCGCCAGACGGCCGGCAGGTGGCGTTCTCGGCGCTCGCGAGAATCTGGCTGATGGAGCTGCCGGATGGCACGCCGCGACGCCTCAGCGACGGCAACGAGGGCGAGTTCCAACCGGCCTGGGCGCCCGACGGCAAGAGCATCGTCTATGCGAGCTGGGCGGGCATGTCAGAAGGTGGCCATCTGTGGCGATCGGACCTGAAGGGCAAGCGCAAACGCCTCACGCGCGAGGCGGCCTTCTACGGCTGGCCGGCCATCGCGCCGGACGGCAAGCGCATCGCGGCGCTGCGCATGTCGCGGCAGGCGTGGATCGATGACCTGCTCACCTACGGCGAGGATCTTGCACCACGCGCGGGCGCGCGCGCCGACCTCGTCTGGCTGCCGGCCACAGGCGGTGCGTTGCATCCTGTGATGCCGCTGCACGGGCTGGGCCAGCCGCACTTCAGGCAGGACCCGGAGCGCGTCTTCGTGTTCCAGCACGTGGAGCCGGACCCGGCCGGGCACAACGGGCTGGTGTCGGTGCGGATGGACGGCAGCGACCTGCGTGTACACGCCCGCGGCGAACTTTTCGCCGACGAGTGGCCGGGCGCGGAACGTGGCGGGCCGATGAACGCGCCGCTCATCTCGCCCGACGGCAAGCATCTGTTACTGCAACGTCAGCGACAGCTCTGGCTCGCCGATCTTCCCGCGACAGATGCGCCTGCAAACCTCTCGCTCAGCGATGCCTCCCTGCGCCCTGTCGGCGGGCCAGGCGGCGAGTTCCCCGCCTGGACCGCAGACGGACGCAGCATCGGTTTTTCACTGGGCCGCTCGATATTCCGTTACGAACTCGCCTCCGGGAAACTGCAGGAATCGGTGGTGCACATCGAGCAGCCGCGCAGCATTCCCGCCGGACGGATTCTGCTGAAAGGTGCGCGTCTGATCACGATGCGCGGCAACGAGGTGCTGCCTTCAGCCGACATCCTGATCGAGCGCAACCGCATCGCGGCGGTTGGAGCATCCGGCTCGCTGCAGGTGCCGGCAGGCACACATCGCCTGGACCTGCACGGCAAGACCGTACTGCCCGGATTCCTCGATCTGCACAACCACCAGGGCACGCCACAAGACCTCCGCCTGATCCAGCCCTGGGAGTTCATCTCGAGTCTTGCCTACGGCGTCACCACCGGCTACGACACCGGTGCCGCCGGTGCAGCGCTGGTCGACTACGCCGATCTGATCGAGACCGGCGAACTGGTGGGGCCACGCTTCTTCGGCACGGGCGGCATATTGCAAACAGACAGCGCTGCGAACCTGCACAACATCGACGACGCCCGCGCCCTGATCGCGCGCTACGTGGGCGCTTACGGGCTGGACGGCGTGAAGGAATACGCCTTCGGCGACCGGCGCAAGCGGCAGTTGCTGCAGATGGCGGCAGCCGAGGCCCGGATCCCGACCCACACCGAGGGCAACGGCGAAAACAAACCCGGACTCACCGAGATCATCGACGGCTACAACACGCACCAGCACTACTTCACCATCGCGCCGCTCTATCGCGACGTCGTGCAGTTGCTTGCAGGCTCGGGCGCGGGCTACGTCCCGACCCTGCTGATCACGCATGGTGCGCAAGGGGCCGAGGAGTACTGGTACCCGCGCATGCCCGTGCACGACGACGCCAAGCTCGCAGGCCTCACGCCACACCCCTTCCTCGATCGCCAGACACGCCGCCGCGAGGACATCTGGCTGCAGTGGCTGCACGAGGACGAATGGGCCTTCCCCCGTTTTGCGGCCGCCGCAGGCGAGGTTGTGAAAGCCGGCGGGCTGGTAGGCGTGGGCGCGCACGGCCAGCGCCAGGGCATGGGTTATCACTGGGAAATGTGGAGCCTGGCGCGGGGCATGCCCAACCACGAGGTGCTGCGCTGCGCCACCCTGCTCGGCGCGCGTATCGTCGGCCTCGACAAGGATCTGGGGAGCATCGAGGCCGGCAAGCTCGCCGATCTGGTGGTGCTCGATGCCGACCCACTCGCCGATATCCGCAACACCAACACCATCCGTTACGTGATGAAAAACGGCGTGCTTTACGCCGGCGACACCGTGTCGGAACTATTGCCCGAGCCGCGCACGCGCGACTGGCTCCGCGGCTGGCAGGAAGGAGCACCGCAATGAATCACTCAGCCTTTCGTACCGCTGCACTGCTGCTGCTCGCACTGCAGGGGCTCGCCCCTGCGCTCGCGCGGGCAGACGCAGCCCTCGCGCAGCGCCTCGCCGCACTGCGCCCGGAACAGGCGCTCACCGTGGCCGGTGCACGCGTTGCCGCCAATCCAGTGCTGCAGGCCCTGCACGCGGAGGGTCGGGCGCTGTGGACGCCTGCAGCCGCCGCGCAGTTGCTGGCAGCAGTGCGCGGCGCAGATACAGACGGTCTCCACCCGACGGACTACGCACTGGCCGCGCTGGAACGTCTGGATCGCGAGCCCGACGCAGCAACGCCAGCAGATGTCGAACTGCTGCGCAGCAGCGCACTCTTGCACCTTGCCGGCGACATCTACCGCGGCGCGCTCGACCCGCGCGACTTCGTGCCGGAAGTGGATCTGCCACGCGCCGAACTCGATCCCGCAACCGTGGGCGAAACCCTGCGCAAAACGATAACCACGCCCGACATCCCGGGGCTGCTCGCGCAGCTGCGACCGCGCTCGCGGCTTTACGAAACCCTGCGGGATGGCCTCGCAGCCCATCGCAGGATTGCCGCGGCCGGCGGCTGGGGCAGCGTGCCGCCGGGGCCTACCCTGCGCCCCGGCGAGCGCAGCCCACGCGTTAGCGCGCTGCGGACGCGGCTGCTTGCCAGCGGCGACCTGAAACAGGCCTATGTGCCCGGTGAAGCCGAGCTCTACGACGAGCCCACCGTGCAGGCGATGCGCCACTTCCAGCAGCGCCACCAGCTCGACTCGGACGGCGTGGTGGGAGCCAAGAGCATTGCCGCGCTGAACGTGCCGGTGGAGGCGCGGATCGCGCAGATCCGCGTGAACCTCGAGCGCGCACGCTGGTTGCTGCGAGACCTCCCGCCCACCTACGTTCTGGTGGATATCGCCGGCTTTAGCGTGCACTACGTGCGTGACCGCAAGCAGGTGCTGCAGAGCCGTGCGGTGGTGGGCAAGCCCTTCAGGCGCACGCCTATCTTCCGCGCCGCGATCAGCTATCTGGAGTTCAACCCCACCTGGACTGTGCCGCCGACAATCCTGCGCAACGACATGATTCCCGCGGTGCGCAAGGACCCGGGCTATCTCGCGAAACGGAACATCCGCGTGCTGGACCTGCAGGGCAAGCCGGTGGATGCATCACGCGTCGACTGGTCAGGCCAGAGCGGCAAGGGTTTCCCTTATGTGCTGCGCCAGGATCCGGGGCCGGAGAACGCGCTCGGCGTGGTGAAGCTGATGTTCCCCAACGCGCACCACGTGTACCTGCATGACACGCCATCGCGGGAGCTCTTCGCGAAAAGCGAACGCGGCCTGAGCTCGGGCTGCATTCGGGTGGAAAAGGTCGAGGAACTCGCGCGCGCACTGCTCTCGGCAGACGGCAAGGACGCGGCACTGGCCGACCAGGCGATCGCCTCGGGGCAGACCAGGCGCATCAGCCTCAGCACAAAGGTGCCCGTGATGCTCTACTACTGGACTGTCGCCCTGGAGGACGACGGCGACGTGCTCTTCAAGCCCGACATCTACGCGCGCGACGCGCCGCTGCTGCGGGCGCTGGAGCGCCCGCGCTGAGGCTTCACTGGTTGTCGCGCGGGAAGCTCTGATCCCAGGACTTCTCGCGCAGCAATTTGCCGTTCTCCAGCAAGCGCCGCGTGAAGCGGTAGTGGAAGGTGGTGGCATCGCTCCAGAAACGCACGTCTCCCTCCCAGCGCAGCACCCTGCCGGGCAATTCAACCGTGGTCCCGTAACTGCCGATGGCGGAGCTCTTGTCCGGCCGGGTGTCGCTGGTCTCGTGCACGATGCGCTCGCTCGAATGCGAGGTGCCCCAGGGGTAGCGGTAACCACCGCCCGCGCTGGCCGTGACCCGTGTCGTGCGCGTGAGCGGCAGCCGCTCGACCAGATTCACCTCGCCATAACCCGAGGACGTGCTCGACTCCAGAGGCCCGAACCCCGCAAGCACGGGATCCTCCGCCGGCGGCAGGAAGGCAGGCACGGGGCGCTCGGCGTGCGGAATAACAGGCAGATCGAGTCGCGTGGCCGCCGTGCCGCCAAGACGCAGCGTGGTGCTCATGGGCTGCGGTGACGGCCAGAACATCGGCCACTGCGCATTGCTCACCACAAAGCGCAGGCGATGGCCCTTGGGGAACACCCAGGTGGTGAAGTGCATCTCGATGTCGAGCGCCACTTCCTCGCCCGGCACCAGCGGCTGCGGCGCGCGCGATGACAGGCGGTGCGTACCGTTGAAACCCGCGCCCGCCACCAGGCTGACCGCGCCTCCGGGGGCTACGTCCGACAGACGCACAAACCAGTTGGCTACCGGGGCGCTGGCGCTCACGTTGAGATGCGCCGCAGGAAATCCCGTGACCTCGAGATCCTGCTCCAGCGGGGCCGTTTCGTAGACCAGACCGAAGGCATCCGAGCCGCGCTGATCCGGCGTGGGATCGCCCCACCACATCACCGGGCCGCCGGCCTCGACGCCCGCGGTGGGCACGTAATCGAGCGTATGCACCACGGCTCGCCCGGCAGGCTTGCCCTCTGCCAACGTGCGGTCGGCGAGCGGATAGAGCGTCTGCGTGCGCGCCCGCGTGATCGGCCAGCCTTCCTCAAAGCGCCACTCGCCGGGCACCGTGGCGATGTCCTGCAGCGGCGGATGGGAATGGCGCACGTAGAGCGCAAAACGCGGCTCCTGCAGGATTCCCGTCTCGACGCCCTTCAGCCAGTGATCGAACCAGCGCACCGCCTCGTGGCGCCACTCGATCGAGGGCCCCGGGTAGGTGTCGTTAGGCCAGGCATGCGACCACGGCCCCATGATGGCTTTCACCGGCGCGTTCTTCATGCCGGCCAGCATGCGCGGCACGCTGTCGCGGTAGCCGTCCAAGAGCCCTCCGATCAGGAAAGTGGGAATGCGGATGCTGTCCAGATGGCTGATGGGCGAGCTGCGGTCCCAGAAGGGCCCGGCGCGGGACTGATGCTTGTAGAGCGGCAACCACGGTGGCGTGTCGAACCGATCGCGGAAGTAGGCCTCGTCGATGCGGTAGTCAGGCGCGCCGGGCATGGCATTGGCCAGATCGAGCTGCATCTCGTAGGAATCGACATGCATGCCGCCATCAATGAAATGCGCGTCGTCCTCGTAGAGATCGTCCGCGGCCTGGATGGCTACCACCGCCTTCAGCGCCGACGGGTTGCGCATCGCCATGTGCAGCGAATTGAAACCACCCCACGACAAGCCGAACATCCCCAGCTTGCCCGTGGACCAGGGCTGCGTGGCAAGCCAGCCGATCGCATCGTCTCCGTCCTGCTGTTCCTGCTCGCTGTATTCGTACTCGACCAGATGCCCTTCGCTGCTACCGGTGCCGCGGATATCCACCCGCGCTACAGCGTAACCGTGGCGGATGAAATACGAGAACAGCGCCAGGCGGGAGTCGCGGTCTTCAGTCTTGCGGTGAGGCAGATACTCGAGAAGCACCGGCAGTGCTGTGCCACCGGCACCCGGCTCGTGCCCCTTGGGGTAGTAGATGTCAGCGGCGAGCTTCACCCCGTCGCGCATCGGGATCCAGGCTTCCTGCATGACGATGTCATCGCCGCGATCCACCGCCCATGCGGGCTCCCCAAGGGCCAGCAGCGCGAACAGCAAGCAGAACATCCGACGGGTACGCGGGTACATGGATCCTCCAGTCATTGCAGCCAGCGTGACGCGTCGCGACATGTTGTGGCGGCACTCTCCGGGTTCTGATCCCCGGTTACACCTGTCGCAAACAGTCAGAGCTTGGTGGGGTCGTGGAATACATCGGCCCAGATATCCAAGCGACGCGCATCGAGGCGGGGATGGTTCTGCTCATGGACCCTGGCCAGGCGCGTGAGCGCCATCAGGATCTCGGGGGGAAAGCCACGCCGGGTGCCTCCACGCGTATCGGTGAACAGTGTGCCGCAGTACATGTAGAACGCGTAACTGCCCCAGGTCTGGATCAGACGCCGCCCGATATGCGGGAATCGCTCGTTGATCTGCACGTACTCGGGGATAGCGCACACCTCGAGCTCTTCCGGGGTGGGCTCGCAGGCAATAGCCGGGAATTCCTCGATGTGTCCATTGCGGAGCTCCTCGGTGATCGACAGCAACTCGAGCAGTTGCTCCATACCCGAGGGCGGGAGATGGCGAGGCAGGTTGTGGACGAACTCGAAAAGCTCCTTCGAACCCCAGCGCGCGATGACCTCCTCCGTAACCTCGGGGCTACGTTGGTTCAGCTTGCGCAGGATGTCGATGTGCTTCACCGCATCGGGCTCTTTTTATCGGCGTTCAACGCCATTGACTAGGATTCTAGATTATCTTGGCAACTTCTGAGAAGCCTGCGTCAGGCCCCATGCGCAGGTTTGATACCCACAAAATGCCCCGGCCGCAGTTCACCACTCCCGACCACCCCGCAAAGCCTGCGCCAGAGCTCGATGTTGCGCTCAGTCTCGGCCAGCCCCACGGCGGCAACGAGGGCCTCGCGCAGGGGGCCGCGGATCCGCTCGAACTCGGACTGCACGACCCCGCAGTACCAGTCGTTGCGGTCGCGCAGCTGCACCTGCTGAAACCCCGCCGCCGCGAGCGCCGCACCGTAGCGCGGCAACGCGCTCATGCTGAACGACAGGCCTTCGATGTCCATGTAGGCACGCATCGCGGCTGAGGGCGGCGCCTCGTCGATCCGCATCCAGTCACTCGCCACCAGAATGCCGCCCGGACGCAGCAGCCGGAACATGTCCCGGCACCAGGCCTCCTTGTCGGGGATGTGGATCACCGCATCCTTGCTGAAGACCACATCGAAGCTCTGGTCCGCAAAAGGCAACGGACCGGGACTCACCTGCTCGAAGCGCACACGATCGGCAAGCCCGCGACGCGCGATCAGGCGCCGCGCGTGCTCCAGCACCGGCGCCTCGACATCGATGCCGAGCACCTCTGCTGCGCCGTAGTCGCGTGCCAGCAGCAACTCGATGCCGCCGGCGCCGCAGCCCACATCAAGCACCCGCTTGCCCGCAACATCGATGCCCTGCAGCAGCTCCGCCACTTCGCCAGGACCACCCGGCGAGAGAAAGCCCTCACCCCAGACCAGCGCCAGAAGTTCAATCATGGTATCGCTGTATTCGGGCGCTTCCGCCGCCGCGTTAGTCATGCCGCTACCAGACCTCACGTTTGAAGACGATGCGTTTGGGGCCCTGGAAGGTACCGAAAGTGGCGCGCGCGGAGGGGTCATCGGTACGCGTGCCGTTGCCGTCCCAGTCGTACTGCAGCCACGGCGCTGCAGCCGTACCAAGGTTGACCTGCCAGCTGATCTCGCCCGTGTTGCCGGCACCGGGCGCGCTCAAGGAAAGCCCGAAGCGTCCGCCACTGGCCGTGGTAGCGCTGAAGGTGCCCGTGGAGGTGCCGCCACCTATGCCAACACTCATGACGCCGGCCGCCGGCAGGCCCGCGGGGGTGCCGGCCCCGAAATCCAGCGCCGCCGTACTCAGCGTGGAACAGGCATCGGCGGTGTTCAGCATGAAACCGCTGCCGTTGTAGTACTGCGTGTAGAGCGGCAAGCCGAGCGGCCCGAGCTCCGAGCCCATGGAGTTATCCGTCACCAGTCGGCCGTAGCGCAGGTTGGCGCCGCTGATCGGCGTAATGCTGTAGGTGTCGCAGCTGCCATCGTTGGCGGCATCAAGGCAGACGCCGTCGCTGTCAGTGAGGTCTGCAGCCGTGTAGTTGGCCGTGACGCTGGCGGCAAAGGGCGCCTCGGGCGCGTCGCGGGTATAGGTGAAGGCGTCACCGCTGCTCCCCGACACCAGGGACAGCGTGGCCGTGCCCGTGCCCCCCGTGCTGCCCGCGAGCGTGGCCACACTGGCGTTGACCACAGTAAGCGGGTGCGCGCCGCTCGCGGCGCTGACGTAGCTGCGCCCCGACAGCGTTGACGACAACTTGAAGAAATCCGTCGTGGTGTAGTTGCTGGTGGTGCCACCCTGCGCGCTCAGCGCGGTCACGCCGAGTACCGGTGCGGTAGTGAAATAAAACGGCTGATCCTGGTAGGTGAAGGCGCCTGCACTGCAACGGTTGGTGAACAACGGCGCGTTCGCAGCCACGCTGAATCGCTTGGGATAGAAGCGCCCCACGTAGCCGGAGCTGCCGCGGATTTTCGCCGTCTCCGTGGTGCTGAGGCCCAGATAACTGCCGCCCTGCGCCGCGCTTATCTCGATGATGCCGACCTCGTCGTAGCGCATGCCGCTGATGGCCGCGACACCGTTGCTGAAAACCGCGGAGGCCGAACCGGTGATACCCGGATGCGCACCGCCCGCGGGCAGGATCAGGTTGGACGTGAGTGTGAGCGAGGTCGCGGGCGCGAAGTTCGGCGTGGTGGCGTTGCCCGCGAGGCTAGCGTTATTGGTGGCGCTGGTATCGCTGGACTCCATGCCATCGGCAATGCCGTCGTTGTTCGCGTCTGCCGCAGAACTCCAGGCCACAGCGCGCGCACTGGCGTTGAAGGTGGTGCCGGCCGTGATGAACTTCGTGCCGCTTGCGCTGCTGGCAGCCGGGTTGCCGGTGATGGAGAGAGCGTATGCAAAGGGCCTCGACACGAAGGTATTGCTGGAGCCTGCCATGTAACTGCCCGATGCCGCGCCGCCGGCGACCGGCAGCGCGTAACGTGCGTATAGGCGCGTGCTGCCGGCATCGTTCCAGTTGATGCTGAAACTCGCCTTGCCGGCGTTGTCGAAGGTCATCGAGGCATTGGTGTACGCGCTCACGCTGCCGGCGGCATTGGCCGCGATGGCAGTGCTGCTGCCGCCGTTAACGCTCAAGGTGGAGGCGCTGCAGGTGGCGGGCGAGACGCATTCGTAACCGAACTGCACGGTCTTGCTTCCTTGCAGCGCCGCCACGCACGCAGTGCTGGAATCGCTGGTTTTGATGGCACGAATCTGCAGCGTCTGCGCGCCCGGGGCAGTGGCCGATGACTTGCCGGCGATCTGCGTGCCGATGGCATTGACCACGCTGTTGGCCTGGAACTCGAAACCGGAGGTCGAGAAGGTGATGCTGGGATCGTCAGTGGCAGCAACCGCATTACCGCTCGCCTCGGTCACGCTGCCATCGGCTGCGGTCAGGCTGAGGGTTTCTGCGGTGGTGTCCTGGAAGCCCAGCGTGACGCTGCCGTTGTCGGAAGCGGTAAAGCCATAGGTGGCAGCGCCATCGTTAGCGGCGCCGTTGCTCAGCGTGCCGCTGCCCGTCACCAGGGTCCAGTCGCCGCGCCCCACCGAGGTGCCCAGCGTCACGGTGCCCGTATACGTGCTGAAGACGCTGTGATCGTTGCTGTGAGCCGCAAGCGTAACCGCCGTAGCCGTGCAGGTGATGCCCGTTCCGCCATGCGACAACTGGAAGTGGTCAGGGCCAACAGCCGTGGGGCAGACGTGGGTCTGCGTGGCGAGGGCAGTGAGAGCCGACTGGCTCAGGGCGCGCGGATAGACCTGCGCCTCGTCGATATAACCCTTGAAGTAATAGCCGCTCTGCGAGGTGCCAATCTGCACAGCGCCCGCGTCGGTTCCCCAGGTGCCGGTGTGGGCAATCGAGGTGCTTGCCAGCAGTGCACCCGCCGAACTGAAGACATAGATCGTCCGCGTACGGTTGGTGATATCGGCCACCGCCGCCACGAAGTACCAGGTGTTGCTCGATATGCTGTAGGTCGAGTCGAGAATCACGGGGACCACACCCCGGCTGAAGAAGCGCAACTTGCCGCTGGCCCCATCACCCAGACTGAAGCCGTAGCCGGTGGTGCCTGCGGCGTCATCGGTGAGTATGCGCTGGCCCGCGGTTGCGGCGTTCGTGGAATAGATCCACGCCGCCGCGGTGAAGTCCGTGGTGAGATTGGGCAGAGGTGTCTTGACGTTGCCATTGGTGACCGAGCTGCTCGTCATCACGCCGTACCTGCAGGTGCCCGGACTTTCCGGGATGGCGGGCGCGGGATTGGTGATGGCCGTGGTGGCGCCGTTGATCGCCTGCGCATGGTTGCCGTTGCCGGAACTGTCCAGCACCTGCGCCACCGCGCCGTTCCAGCTGGTTTCGTCGAACTTGTAAATGGCCAGAGACGAGGCCGTGAGCAGCGTGTAGACCTGCCCCGTGAACGTGCCCGTAAGCGTCGGCGAGACAGCGCCCGCACCGGTCTGGTTCAGCCCCAAGGTGCCGCTACCCACGCCGAGGTTTGCGGTCACCGTCCACGCGGTGCCACTGCCCGTCACGGTGGCGATGAACGCGCCCGTGAGCCCACTGGACGCCAGCGCGAAGGCGCTGCTGCTCACGCCCGTCACGCTACGATTGAAGGTGACGTTCCAGGAGACCGAAGAAGCCGTTGTAGCCTGCGTGCAGGTGCTGGCGCAGGTGATGGCCGTCACCACCGTCGGGGGCGTGGTGTAGACCTGCCCGCTAAAGGTCCCCGAGAGCGTGGGTGACACGGTGCCTGCGCCCGTCTGGTTCAGGCCGAGCGTGCCCGCCCCGGCACCCACGTTGGCGGTGACCACCCAACTGGTGCCGCTGCCCGTGACAGTAGTTATGGCGGAGCCCGTGAGCCCACTCGCCACCAGACCGAAGGCCGCAGACGTCACGCTCGTCACGCTACGGTTGAAGGTGATGTTCCATGAGACCGTGGTGGTAACAGCAGTCTGAGTGCAGGCGGTGGCGCAGGCGATGGCGGTCACCACCGTGCCAGGTGTGGTGTAGACCTCGCCAGTGAATGCGCCAGCAAGCGTGGGAGAAACCGCACCCGCCGCGCTTTGGTTCAATCCGAGCGTGCCCGCCCCCGTGCCTACGCTGGCGGTGACCACCCAACCGGTGCCGCTACCGGTGACCGTCGTGATCGCGGAGCCCGTAAGCCCGCTCGCCACCAGGCTGAACGCACTGGCGTCCACACCCGTGACGCTGCGATTGAACGTCACGTTCCACGACACCGTGCTGGTGATCGCCGTCTGTGTACATGCAGTGGCGCAGGTGAT
>CAJADV010000135.1 GCA_903938575.1 uncultured Gammaproteobacteria bacterium | reverse complement strand
CGGCAGAAGACCACTGCGCTCTACGATCACCTGACAGCCAAGGGTGCGGTGTGGGGGCAGGGCTTCGGGCTGGAGCACGCGCTGTGGTTTGCCGATGGGCCGGAGGATGCGCACGAGCAACCGACCTTCCGCCGTCCGCGCGCCCACGCTTACGTGGCCCGCGAGGTGAAAGCCGTGCGCGAGGCGGTGGGCGCGCTGGAGATCGCGAATTTCTCCAAGCACTCAGTGAGCGGGCCCGGTGCGCGCGAATTCCTTGATCGCATGCTCGCCGGACGCATTCCGCAGCCCGGACGCATGGCGCTCACCCCGATGCTCACGCCGAAGGGCAAGCTCTACGGCGATCTCACGGTTGCTTGCATGGGGCCGGAGGATTTCCTGCTGTTTGGTTCGGGTGCGATGCAGGAGGCACACCGCCGCTGGTTCGAGCGCCATCTGCCGGAGAGTGGCGTGCAGTACCGCAATGTCAGCGATGAGTTGCACGGTATCGCCATCGCCGGCCCGCGCTCGCGTGAGTTGCTGGAACGCATCAGCCGCGACGATGTCTCGAACGAGGCTTTCCGGTTCCTCGATATCCGGCGCGGCTTCGCGGGCGGTGTACCCGCCACGGTGGCGCGTATTTCCTTCAGCGGCGAACTGGGTTACGAGATCTACGTGGCGCCGCCGTGGCAGCGCCGGCTTTCCGAAGCCATCGAGGAAGCCGGCGCGGATCTCGGCCTGCGCTGGTACGGCGCGCGCGCGCTGATGAGCCTGCGCCTCGAGAAGGGTTGGGGCGTATGGACGCTCGATTACCGCCCGGATTTCACGCCGGCAGAAAGCGGCCTGGACGGCATGATCCGCTGGGACAAGGACTTCATCGGCAAGGAGGCGGCGCTCGCGCAACGCTCCGCGGGTCCGACGCGCAAACTGGTGACGTTGGTGGTGCAGACCGCAGACATCGACGTCTCGGGCGACGAGGCGGTGCTGCAGGGCGATGTGGCGGTGGGTTATGTGTCCTCGGGTGGCTACGCGCACCACGTGGGCAAATCCGTGGCGCTGGCCTATGTGCCGCCCGCGCTCGCGCTGCCGGGTACGGCGCTGGAGGTGGAGATCAACGGCGAGCGTTTTGCCGCGGTGGTGCAGGGCGAGCCACTCTACGACCCGTCCGGCGCGCGGATGCGCAGCTGATGCCACGCCACGCGAGGGAGCAGCCATGAGCGAACCGGATTCGCGTGAAGGCACCGAAGGCGCGCGCCGGTCCCGCCGCGGCGCAGGGCGGGAACGCCGACAGAGCGCACCAGCCCCTGTCGCGCCCCCGTACATCACCCGCGCCATCCCGCCCTACGAGGTGATGGGCGAGGAAAACCTCCAACGCATCGAGCGCGCCGCCGATCGCATCCTTGCCGAGACCGGCATCGAGATCCGCGACGACGATGTCGCCATCGAACTGTTCCGCCGCTCAGGCGCACGCGTCGATGGCACGCGCTTGCGTTTCGAACCCGGCCACCTGCGCGAGATCCTGAAGACCGCGCCCCGCGAGTTCGTGCAGCACGCGCGCAATCCCGCGCGCTCGGTGCGCATCGGCGGCAACGCGGTGGTGTTCGCGCCTGCCTACGGCGCGCCTTTCGTGATCGATGCCGACGGCTCCCGCCGCTACGGCACGCTGGCGGATTTCCAGACGCTGGTGAAGCTCGCGTACGCGAGCCCGTGGCTGCACCACTCCGGTGGCACAGTGGTAGAACCCACCGACGTGCCGGTGAACAAGCGCCACCTCGACATGGTCTACGCGCACATCCGCTACAGCGACAAGCCGTTCATGGGCTCGGTGACGGCAGAGGAGCGGGCCGAAGATTCCATCGCGATGGCGCGCATCGTCTTCGGCGTGGATTTCGTCGACCGGCACTGCGTGATCCTGGGCAACGTGAACGTGAACTCGCCGCTCCTTTGGGACGGCACCATGACGCGGGCGCTGCGTGCGTATGCCCGCGCCAATCAGGCCGGCGTGGTCGTGCCGTTCATCCTGGGCGGTGCGATGGGCCCGGTGACCAACGCAGGCGCGATCGCGCAGTCGCTCGCAGAGACCATGGTGGGCTGTGCGCTGACACAGCTCGAGCGCCCCGGTGCGCCGGTGATCTTCGGCAACTTCCTGTCATCGATGTCGCTGCGTTCCGGTGCGCCCACTTTCGGCACACCGGAGCCTGCAGTGGGCACGCTCGTGGTAGGTCAGCTCGCCCGGCGGCTTGGTTTACCGCTGCGCAGCGGTGGTTCTTTCACCACCTCCAAGCGCCCCGACGCGCAGGCCATGCAGGAGAGCGTGGTCTCGATGCTTTCGGCAGTGCAGGGCGGCGCGAATTTCATCCTGCACTCGGCGGGGTTCCTTGACGGCCTGCTCTCGGTGAACCTGCAGAAATTCGTGCTGGACGCGGACTTCTGCGGTGCGCTGCACAGCTACCTCGCCGGTGTGCAGGTCGATGACAACCAGCTCGCGGTGGAGGCCTTCGCCGAGGTGGGGCCGGGGAGTCATTTTCTCGGCTGCAGCCATACCTTGGCCAACTACACCACGGCGTTTTTCGATTCGCAGACCAACGATAACGAAGCCTTCGAGACCTGGTCCGAGGCCGGGGGCCTCGATGCCGCCGCACGTGCTGCGTTGCGGGTGGAAAAGACGCTTTCCGCTTACGAAGCGCCGCCACTCGATGCGGCCATCGACGAGGAACTGCGCGCCTTCATCGCACAGCGCAAGGCGGCGATGGCAGATCAGTGGTATTGAGCGGATGCCCGAGCACAGGCGGATGCTTCGCTGATTGCGGCAGCACCCTCGATCAGGAATCGGGAGAAGACGCGCGACCGGGAGATGCATCAAACGAAGAATTGTTCAGCGTGTCTCCAGCGCTTTTCCTTCTTGGTGGGGATGAGTCGGGGGTATGCTACGCGGCCCAGCGCCTGCCCCCGACCCCCCGCAAGATGAGGTTTTATTGCATGTCGACATTTTCTGCCCTGCCGCTCGCCCTGCTCGCGTTCGGTCTTGGTGCTGTTGCCGCGGTCCATGCAGCGCCCTACGGCGGCCCCTATGTGGGCCTTGGACTCGGCTACGTGGCGGGCAAGGACGATGGCCTCGAAATCCCCAGCGATCCGACCTATGCCTTTTCCACCAAAACCGACACCGATGGCGGCCTCTTCTCGATCTCGGGGGGCTATGACGTCTTGCTGACCGCGCGCTGGGTGCTAGGACTAAGCGCGGAGGCGCAGATCCGCGACTTGAACACCTCCACCTATCAGCGACTGAACGGTGTGCCCACCAACATCGACAGCGACCTCAGCTATCAGGATCCGATCAAGTTCACGTCCAAGTTTGCGACCACCGTGGGACCTCGCCTCGGTTATCTGTTTAACGATGGCGCAACGCTGGTCTACACCAGCACCGGCCTTTCGATAGCGCGGGTTTCGCGCAGCTTTGGTTGCACCGGCGCCTGCAACTTTGCGCCCGATCAGCTCACGTCCATTACCCAGGCGGACTGGCAGACCGGCTGGGCGTTGGGCCTGGGCGTAGAACACCGGGTCGGCGCGCACGCCACTCTGGTCGTTGACTATCACCACGCAGACTTCGGCACCAAACTGGTCGACACCAGCCCGGTGTTTCCCGGCGCCCGCGAACGTCAGGAGTACAGCGAAGACGTGCTGCGAGTCGGCGTTAATTACCGCTTCTAGTGGAAGGGGAGGGGGAGGGGGTCAGGTCTTTCATTTTTCATGGTCTCCCCTGACTGGTTTGAGGTTTGCCGTTGAGCGTTGCCTTCAGCCGGCCTTCTG
>CAJADV010000134.1 GCA_903938575.1 uncultured Gammaproteobacteria bacterium | reverse complement strand
GACGTGGAGGCCGACATCCTCACTGTGGCCAAGTCGATCGGTGGCGGCTTGCCGCTCGCCGGCGTGGTGGGGCGCGCCGCGATCATGGACGCACCCGCGCCCGGCGGGCTGGGTGGCACCTACGCGGGTAACCCCGTGGCCTGCGCCGCAGCCTGCGCCGTGATCGATGTGATCCGCGAAGAGGGCATCGTGCCCCGAGCGCAGGCCATGGGTGAGCGTTTCCGCGCTTTTATCGGAGCCCTGGCGGCGGATCCCGCCAATGGCATCGGCGAGATCCGGGGCCTGGGTGCCATGGTGGCCTTCGAGATCGTGAAACCCGGCACCCACGAACCCGACGCGGACCGCACCAAGGCCGTGACCGCGCTCGCCGCGGAGCTTGGCCTCGTGCTGCTCAGCTGCGGCGTGTACTACAACACGATCCGCGTGCTGGTCCCGATCACCGCCAGCGACGCCATCTTCGAGGAAGGCCTTGGCCTGATTGCCCGGGTGATCGCCGAGACGCGCTAGCGGGCTACAATGCCCGTCCGCTTTCCTCGCGACGGGCTCCCGATGCCTCTTCTCCTCCTGCTTGCGGGGCTGTTTCTCGGCGCCGGTGCCGCGCATGCGGAGCCCGGTAGAGCCGGCGATATCTTTGCCAGCCTGCGCGCGGCCGTGGCCCAGGTGCGCGTCATTGACACGGCCTCCGGCGACAAGGCGGCGATCGGTTCGGGCTTTCAAGTGGCGGCTGATGGTCTGATCGTCACCAACTTCCATGTGGTGTCGGAGGCCGCGCACGAGCCTGGCCGCTACCGCCTGGAGTATCTCTCCGGCACCGGCACCGCCGTACCCCTGCAGCTGATCGACGTGGACGTGGTCCACGATCTGGCCTTGTTGCGTGCCGCCACGCCGCTGGCAGCCGTGGTGCCGATCGCGCAGGAGCCGCTCAGCCACGGCGAGCGCATTTTCTCGATGGGCAACCCGCTCGATCTGGCGATGACGATCATCGAAGGCACCTACAACGGTTTCGTGGAGGGAGCGCGTTACCGGAAGATGCTTTTCTCCGGCTCGCTCAATCCCGGCATGAGCGGCGGACCTGCGCTGAACGAGCAAGGCGAGCTCGTGGGCATAAACGTGGCGCGTGGCGGCGAGCAGATCAGTTTCCTGGTGCCCGGGAATTATCTCGAAGCCCTGCGTGCTCGCGCGCTCGACCCGGCCCGCGCCGCGAGCGATATCGGCGATCGCATCGCCGCGGCCTTGCTCGCCGACCAGGACGCGTATTTCGGGGCCTTGCTGCAGATTCCGTGGGCGAGCCAGCCGCTTGGAAAGTTCCGCATACCCGGGCGCATCAGCCCCACGGTGCAGTGCTGGGGCGGCTCGGACGAGACGGGAGAGGAGCGCTACCGGCATGTAGGGCAGGAGTGCGGATCGGAGGACACCGTGTTCGTGCAGGAATCGCTCGAAACCGGCAGCCTGCGTTATGCCTTCAACACCTATGCGAGCGACGAGCTGAACACGGTGCAGTTCTACGCGCTGCTCGACGGGCAGTACGCACACAACCCCTGGTTCAGCGCCAGCGATGAGGCACAGGTGGGGAACTTCGAGTGCCGCGAGGATTTCCTGAAGGGCAAGGGTCTCGATTGGCGCATCAGCGTCTGCGCGCGCCGCTACAAGGATCTGGAGGGTCTGTTCGACATGAGCGTGGTGATGGCGAGCACCGGTTTTGCCGGGGAAGGACTGGTCGCCAATCTTGGGATCAACGGCATCAGCGAGCCGCGCGCGCGGGAGTTCCTGCGCCGCTTCGTGGAGTCGATCTCGTGGGCGCCCTGATCCTCCGGCTCTCGGCGCGCCACGGCCGTGCCACCGAATACCGCCGCCTCGGCGGGGAGCCGCTCGGCGTCGGGCGCGGCTTTGGCAATGCGCTTATCGTGCCTGACGCCTACCTCGGGGCGGAGCAGTTCCGCATCGTGCCGGAGGATGATGCGTTCTGGCTGGAGGTCCTCGATCGCACCAATCCGCTGCGGTTGAACGGCGTCCTTCGCAGTGAGTATCGCATCGCGCTTGCCGCGGGCGACCGCATCGAGGTCGGGCACTCGGTATTCACCCTGCTTGATGAAAATACGCCCGTGCCGGCAGCGCGATCGCTGGCGGCCTCGCCCTGGGAGCGTCTCGGCGACTGGCGGCCCGCGGTGTCGATGTTCCTGCTCTTGCTGCTGGCCGCACTGACAGGATGGCTCGACTTCCTGAAAACTGTCGAGGAGCCGCAGTGGGATCAGCTGCTGTTCGGGGCGCTATCGTTGTGTGGCAGCGTGATGACGTGGGCGATGACCTGGGCTGCTCTCGGGCACCTCATGCGTCATCAGGCGGAATTCTGGGCGCAGCTCGCGCTGGCTGCTGCAGTGGCGCTGGTGTGGCTCGCGGCGATGGAGCTCTCGGGCTATATCGCCTACGCGTTTGTAGTCGACGCCGGATTTTTCATCGAGGCGGCTAGCTGGGTGCTAAGCGCGGTATTGAGTTACCTGCTCCTTCACGGCGCCCTGAGTCTCGCCACGCAACTGCGGCACCCGGGTCTCGCCGCGCTGTCGGCCACCTTGGCGGCCTATGGGTTGCTCGGATTATCGGATCTCAGCACGAGAGATGATTTCGCGGCGCAGCCGCAGCCCGCCACCGTGCTGCGGGCGCCCTTCGCCAAGCGCCTGGTGGGGCGCGACTACGCGTCCTTCGATGCGGACGTTGCCGCCTTGTTTGCCGGCCTGCCGAGCGAGGACGATGATCAGGAGTCTGTCGAGAGCAAGTGAATCGCGAGCGCGCGCCGGTCCTCGGGGCTCAGCGCAAACACGGGCATCGGTGGTCTCGGGGTGATGAAGAACGCGGCGAGCGTATCTACCGTGTAGCGCTCGCCGAGGGTTTTCAGCTTCTCGCCCATCGGCGTGCCCGGCGCGTGGCAGCTGTCGCAGGCAAAGCGCTTGCTGAGCTCTGTGCCCCGCACACGGGAGGCGCTGATGAGGTCGGCATCCAAACCTGCCAAAGGGTCCTGGGCAATCGCAGGGGTCGACGCTGCCGGGGTAACGGCCTGCGGCGCGGTGGTGATGCTCGGGGGAGTCTCGCCGTAGACAAGCCGGTACACCGCGCCTGCATAGTCGTCACTCACGAAAATCTCGCCTCGGCGTGTCTCGGCCACATCGACCGGGCGGCCGATGATATTTCCGTCTTTCTCGAAGCCCGAGATGAACGGCAGTTCGGTGATGTTGCCGCCATTCCCGTCCCACACCAAGCGCACCACCTTGTAGCCGTCCGCCTTGCTGCGGTTCCATGAACCGTGCAGAGCTACCAGCGCCGAGCGCGCGAGCGTTGGTTGCTGGTGACGCAGGAAGCGGATGCCCAGCGGCGCAGTGTGCGCGCGGAAACCGTGTGCGGGCGCGGTCGCGGTTTTCAGCAACGCTTCCTGCCCGGCACCGTTGTCGGGGTCCAGCACATTGAATCCGTTGATGAACGGCCAGCCATAGAAACCGTCCTGCACGATGCGGTTCAGCTCGCAGGGGGGGAAATCATCGCCGAGCAGATCGCGGCCGTTGTCGGTGGCGTACAGCTCCGCGCTCCAGGGTGCCCAGTCAAAGCCCACGCTGTTCCTGAGTCCGGAGGCATAGACCGCGAGCTCTGACCCATCGGGGCGCGCTCTGAGCAGCGTGGCACGCCAGGCGTGTTCCTCTGTGCAGGCATTGCAACTCGATCCCACGTGCACGTAGAGCCAGCCATCGGGCCCGATGCGTACGCTGCGGCTCCAGTGGTTGCCGCCTTCCGGCAGTCCGGTGATCACGTGCGAGTAGGTGCCGGTGATCTCCCCGCTCGCTTCGTTGAAGGCCACGCGACCCACGGCATCCGTCTCGCCCACATAGAGATAACCGTCCGCCACGTCTATGCCGTGGGGCCGGTTCAGACCCGACATCAGTACCGTCTGGCGATCGGGGTGCCCGTCGCCGTTGGCGTCACGCCCGAGCAGGGTGATCTGTCCCAGGCGTGGCTGACTCACCAGCAAATCCCCGGCGAGGGTAGGGCGCAGCGTGCGTGCCTCGGGCACGGCATCGGCATAGACACTCAGCTGCCAACCGGGTGGCACCTGCAACTGCTGAATCACGACACCTGCCTCGGCGCGTGGGCCCGGTGATCCGGTGATCGAATTCCACATCATGCTCCAGCTTGTGATTGCCACGTCGCGGGTGAGGAAGGCCACCACCGCTGCCAGCACGAGCAGCAAGCCGACGACGGCAAGGGACAGGGTTTTCAGAGGACGCATACGGGCTCCTGTAGGACGAAATAAGGGCATCAGCGTGCTGGTGAGCACCCTTCCGACAACACCTCTGGAGGGGGTTCGAGGTCAGGCCGTTCGGCTTTGCTATAGTACCGGCGCCAATCGTATCGGGAAGAGTGGAAATGGTCACAGCCAGCCGTCGGGAACTGCTTTTTCTGCTTGCGGTGACGGTGGTTTCACTGCTGCTCGCCATTTGGCGTCCCTACGATATGGCCACCTATTTTCTTGAGGTATTCCCCGTCCTTATCGCCATCCCGCTCCTGTGGGCGACGCGGGCGAATTTCCCCCTGACCCGACTGCTGTATTGGCTCATAGCGGTACACGCGCTGATTCTCATTGCCGGCGGTCACTACACCTATGCGCGTGTGCCGCTCGGAGACTGGGTCCGCGACGCACTTGAGCTATCACGCAATCCCTACGATCGGCTGGGGCACCTGGCGCAGGGTTTCGTGCCCGCGATGATCGCCCGCGAAATCCTGCTGCGCCGCTCGCCTTTGGTGCGGGGCAAGTGGCTCTTCTGCATCGTGACCTGTATCTGCATGTCGGT
This sequence comes from uncultured Gammaproteobacteria bacterium, assembly GCA_903938575.1. Classification (GTDB taxonomy): domain Bacteria; phylum Pseudomonadota; class Gammaproteobacteria; order Pseudomonadales; family UBA5518; genus UBA5518. The sequence goes on along the minus strand of CAJADV010000134.1, from coordinate 4,584 downwards.
CAGCGTGATCTACGAATTCATCGAATGGTGGACCGCGCTGGTTGCCGGTGGCGGCGCTATCGAATTCCTCGGCACCCAGGGCGACGTCTGGGATACGCAGTGGGATATGTTCCTGTGCACCTGCGGCGCCATCCTGGCGCAAATCATGGTGGCGGGTGTGCAGGACAGGCAGTTGGGGTCAGTCGGCAAGGTCTGCTGATCACGCATTCCTGAATCTGTAATCCACCCGAGGCGTCAACTCAGCTGCCACTCATGGCGGCGCTCAGGGTGGCGGTGGTCTGCGGGCCGATCAGTGTCTGGCGCGGCTTTCCGTCTGGACCGATCACGTAGGTCGAGGGCAGCACCTGGGGTTTGTCGAAACCGAAGCGGATCGCAGGGTCGCCCTCGTAGAGCGTGGTCTCGATGCCGAGTGTTTGTGCCTGCTGCTTCAGGTCAGCGCCGCTCACGCCGTCGAAATTCACCATGATTACGCGCGCCTTACCTGCCTGCTCGCGATGGAATGCATTCAGCTGGGGGATTTCCTCGGTGCAGGGCTTGCACCACTCGGCCCAGTAGTTGATGAAAAGCCATTCGCCCCCAGCCTGCGCGAGGGGGTCTGCGGGCTCGCGTGAGCAACCATTACCCAGCATCAGGCATGCGAGCAGCAGCCCGGGGATCCGCAGGATTCTGAAGAGTGCTGAATTCATGTCTTCCCCGGTTGATCGAACAGACTCGCGATATCGCCGCCCAGCGTCTGGTGCAATGCATGCTCTGCTTCACCCATGCGTGCCACGGCGTCACCGAGCCACGCCGGGTCCGTGTCGGAGACCGCAAACGCGCCGGGCCACCCACACAGGCTCGCGATGCGCCACAAGGGCACGGAGGACGCATCTGCCGCCAGTACGTATTCACCCTGTTGGGTGGATTGCAACAACTGGGCATCCAGCAGCCTGCGGCGCAGCGCCTCCCAGTGTTCCGGGTGCAGCCGGTAGCGACCCGCTAGCGCGCGCGGCTCGAGTATGTCGTGATCGCACAGTACCCCGCCCGCGCGTTGTGCCCGATGCGCTCGCTCCAGCACTGCGAGTGCTGCCAGCGCATCTGGCAGCACAACGGCACGGCTGCCCTGATAGTGCGAGAGTGCGTAGACAAATTCAGCCCCCACCAGGACAAGCAGCCAGCTGAGGTAAAGCCACAGCAGGAACAGCGGCAGTGCCGCAAAGGCGCCGTAGACCAGGCCATAGCTGCCCTTTGCCACGGCCCAGGCAAAGGCGCTCTTGCCGGCATCGAACACCAGCGCGGTGATCAGTCCACCGGCCGCGCCGTGGGTCAGCCGCACGCGGCGGTTGGGTACTGCGACAAAGAGCAGCGTGAACGCAGTAAAGCTGAAGAGCTCGGGCAGCAGGCCGATCAGCGCGGTCTTCAGGAGCGGCAGCTCGGGCATGCTGTTCAGTGCGCTTAGCGAGAAGAGATAACTGCTTACCAGCAGCGCGCTGCCGGCGAGCAGCGGGCCAAGGCTGAGGATTGCCGAGTAGAGCACGACGCGCATCAGGCCGCGGCGGCCTTGTCGCACCCGCCAGATGCGGTTGAAGGTGTCCTCAATGTTGCGCAGCATCAGCCAGGCCGAGACAAACAGGATCACCGTGCCGGGCACCGTGAGTTTGCGGGCTTGCGCCGTGAACCCGCCGAGGTACTGCTGGATCTCCTGGCCCGTGCTCGGCACGAAGTTCAGGAACACCAGCTCCTCAAGTCGCGCGCCCAGCGCCTGGAAAGAGGGCACCACCGACAGGATGAGGTAAAAGACCGTGAGCATGGGCACCAGCGAGAACAGCGTGACCCAGGTGAGGCCGGCCGCGCTGGCCTCGCAGCGGTCCTCGTCGACGCGGTCATAGACGAAGCGCACGAAGCCCCAGGCATCGGTGATGAGTGGTCGCAAGGGGAGGTTATGCATGCGGGTGCTGGGCTATACTCGATCCACGCATTAAACCAGAAGCCCTCGCGACCCGTCATGGCCGACCCCTACGTGCTGGTTTTGTTTTACAGCCGCCACGGCTCCACCGCGCGCTTGGCTGCTGAAGTCTGTGCCGGCGTCGACGACGTGAGCGGCATACACGCCCGGCTGCGGACCGTGCCGCCGGTATCCGCGGTCTGCGAGGCCACGGCCCCCGAGATCCCGGATGACGGCCCACCGTATTGCGAGGAAGAGGATCTGCGTGACTGCGCAGGTCTTGCGATCGGAAGTCCCACGCGCTTCGGCAACATGGCGGCCCCGCTCAAGTATTTTCTCGATGGGACGTCGAGCCTCTGGATGAGTGGCGCACTGGTTGATCGTCCTGCTGGTGCCTTCACGTCTACGTCCAGCCTGCACGGTGGCCAGGAAGCCACGCTGCTGTCGATGATGGTGCCGCTGCTGCACCATGGCATGCTCTTTTGTGGCATCCCCTATGGCGAGCCTGGTCTCATGAGCACGGCCGCTGGCGGCACGCCTTACGGCGCTTCGCACTGGTCGGGGCCGCAGGGCGCGCGCGCGCCCGATACCACGGAGCTTGCGCTGGCCCGGAGTCTCGGGCGGCGCCTCGCGCGGCTTTCTCTCGCTCTGCTCGCAGGTTGCAAACCATGAGTGACAAGGCCCGCCTGGCGAAACGCATCACCCTGATCGCGCTCTGCGCCATGGTGGCGGTACTGTCGATCAACATACTGGGCATCACGCAGCTCGAGCCGCTCAGTCGCGCGGTTTTCTGGGTGATCTGCATTGTGCCCCTGCTGTTGTTCCTGCCTGGCCTGCTGCGCGGGGCCTGGAAGAGCTACGCGTGGATGTGCTTCGCGCTGATGATTTATTTCCAGGCCTTCGTCACCGAGGCGTTCCGCAAACCGCGCGATCCGCTCACGCTTGGACAGATCGCCTGCCTGTTGATCGCCTTCGTGGGCGCCATGATTTACGTCCGTCTGCGCCGCAAGGAGCTTGCCGGCGCCGGCGCCTGAACAAGGGAGTGCCTCGATGCCAGATGCTGCCGATACCAACCGTGGCGATCGCCCGGGCCTGATCCGTCGTGTCTTCGGCGGGCTGTGGAGCGCCGTCACGTGGGTAAGGATGGCGCTCGCCAACCTGGTTTTCATCGCCGTGCTGGTGGTGATTGTCGTGGCGCTCTCCCACGATGGCCCGCCGCAGGTCCCGGAGCGCGGCGCGCTGGTGCTGAACCCGTCAGGCGCTATCGTCGAGCAGCTTGATATGTCCGACCCGTTCGCGAAACTTCTCGACGGCACCGACACACCCCCGCCGCAGACGCTGCTCGCCGATGTGCTGGAGGCGATTCACCACGCCACCGATGACAAACGCATCGCCGCCATCGTGCTCGCCACGGATTCGCTCTCCGGCGCCGGCGTCACCAAGCTCCGCGATGTTGCCGCTGCACTCGATGCCTTTCGCGCCACGGGCCGCAAGGTGATCGCCGTGGGGGATGCCTACAGCCAGGACCAGTACCTGCTGGCGGTGCAGGCCGATGAGATATGGATGCATCCCATGGGCTTTGTCGAGCTCACGGGCTATGGCGGCTACCAGAACTATTTCCGCGGCCTGCTCGACAAGCTGAAGATCGACGTGCATGTGTTCCGCTCGGGCACTTTCAAATCCGCGTTCGAGCCGCTCGAGCGCAGCGATATGTCCGAGGCCGCCAAGCTCGAGACGGGCGAATTGCTGCAGGAAATCTGGACCGCGGCCACGGGTGTGATCACCACCCGTCGCCAGCTGCCGCCGGAGTCGGTGGACCACTATGCCAACACGCTGGGCGAGATCCTCGCGCGGCATCAGGGCGATGCCGCCGCCGCCGCGATGGAGCACGGCCTGATCGACGCGATCAAGACGCGCACCGAGATGGACGAGGCGCTGGCCGAGATGGTGGGCACGGATGACGATGGCCGCTTCACTCGCACCGGATTCCGCGAGTACCTGCGCGCCGTGCGCTCACCGCTCGGGATGGGCGAGGGCAAGGACAAACCACTCGTCGGTCTCATTGTTGCCAGTGGCATGATCCTGGATGGCGAGCAGCCGCCTGGCAGTATCGGTGGTGACTCTCTGGCACAGGTGATCCGCGATGCCGCCGATGACGAGGACATCAAGGCGCTGGTGCTACGTATCGATTCGCCCGGCGGGAGCGGATTTGCCTCCGAGGTGATCCGCGAGGCATTGCTCGAGTTCAAGCACACGGGCAAGCCGCTGGTGGCGTCCATGAGCAGCGTGGCTGCCTCGGGCGGGTACTGGATCGCCGCGCCCGCAGACGAGATCTGGGCAGCCCCCACCACCATCACCGGTTCGATCGGCGTGCTGAGCGCGTTTCCCAGCTTCTCCCGTGGACTGGCCGAGCTCGGAGTCACCTCCGACGGGCTGGGTACCACTGCCATCGCTGGGGGCCTGGACCCCGCGCGACCGCTCTCGCCGCAATGGGAGCAGGTACTCAGGCTCTCCAACAGCAACGCCTACCAGCGTTTTCTGGGTGTCGTGGCCGAGGGGCGCAAGATGCCCGTGGAAAAGGTTGCGGAGCTAGCCGAAGGCCGCGTCTGGACCGGCGCGCGCGCGCAGCAGCAGGGGCTGGTCGACAAGTTGGGCAGTCT
>CAJADV010000133.1 GCA_903938575.1 uncultured Gammaproteobacteria bacterium | reverse complement strand
TGTCGATGCCGCCGCCCTTGTAACCGGTTGCCACCGTGAGATAGACGTTGACATCGTCGCTGATGTCGTACTGGAGCTTTGTCGACCAGGTGAGGAAATTGTCGTCGAGACCGAGCTTCTGCTCACACTGGTTGCCATCCGGCGAGACGAACGCTCCGCCGCCGATGCCGAAACACGGTGCCGTGACCTGGCTCACATCGGTGTAGGACGTCGAGTAGAGAGCACCGTTCGGGAAACCCGGGATGCCCAGGTAAATGAGCGGAAGCGGCGTGCCGTTCGGCAGGTCGACGCGCAAGCCAACCTTGTCTACCGCGTCTTTTTCCTCCCTGCCATAGCGCACACCGACCCCGAATTTCAGCTGCTCCGTGACGGCGAAGGTTCCCTCGGCGAAGCCGGAGTAGGACTTCGACTCCTCGGTGTCACCGTTAAGCGCCGCAAGGTTTGCGGCCGGAATGCCCGAGTCGCTGTAGGGGTTGTGAAAGAAAATGTAGGCGCCGCCGTTCTTGCTCTTGGGCGTCTGTTCGGAGCTCAGCTCGTCGTAGTAGAGGCCGGCCATCCAGCTAAAGCGCTCGCCCTCCGGCGAGGTCAGTCGCAGCTCGGTGCTGGTGAAATCGACCGGCGAATAACGCGTGGTCAGCATGATGCTGTTAATGGGGAGGCCCGAATAGTTGAAGATCCGTGAATTGGCCGTGTCGAGATGACCCGTCTGTGACGTAAGCGTGTAGCCATCGCCGAAGCGATAGTTCATGACCAGTTGCATGTTCTTCATGCGTGCGGTCCAGCGCGTATCCTCGTTCAAATCAGCGTAGATGCCCGTGGTGACAACGTACTGGGTGAGGTCGGTCTTGAAATCCTCTCCCTGCGCCGCGAGGTACTGGTTGATCGGCAGATCCGCGCCGCCGGGACCGGGGTCGATCCCCTGCTGCGTGGTGCCGTAACGCTTGGTGGTCATGTACTCGTACTTGAACAGCGCGTCGAAATTTTCGTTGGGATTGAATGCGAGCTGCGCGCGGGCACCCGACTTGTCCTCACCCCCGGCGTCCTGGCCGAGCGGGTTATCGAGGAAGGCGCCGCGCTCGGTCGCGACGAGCGCAAGTCGACCCGAGAGCGTGTCAGTGATAGGGCCGGAGAGTGCCCCTTCGTACTCACGCATCTGACGGTTGCCGGCACGTACGCGGAAATGACCCTCGGTTTCTTCGCTGGGCTTGGCGCTGATCACGTTGATCGCGCCGGCGCTGGTGTTGCGACCGAAAAAGGTCGACTGGGGACCACGCAACACCTCGACCCGTTCCAGATCGAAGAACGGCATCGACAGCATGCCAAGCGCTCGGGACACCGCGATGCCGTCGAGAAAGAAGCCGACGGGGCTCTCTAGACCCTCGGCCGGGCTGCCCAACCCGCGCAGGTTCACCGCGTTGGTCGACCCCTGGTCCTCGATATAGAGGTTGGGGGTTTGGCGCCCGAGGTCGGTGATCGACTTGATGCTCTTCTTCAGCAGCGAATCGCCCGTCTCGACGACCATCGAGATCGGCACGTCGCGCACTGTTTCCTCGCGCTTCTGGGCCGTAACGGTGATTTCCTCAATCCCGCCCTGGGCAAACGCCAGCGGCGGCAGCACCGCAAGCAGAGCAGGGATCAGGCGGGTGTGGATTCGACGCGGACGTTGACTACGTGACATGTGCATCTCCGGGGAGGCCATTATTGTGTTTAGAGGC
>CAJADV010000132.1 GCA_903938575.1 uncultured Gammaproteobacteria bacterium | reverse complement strand
GGCGCCATGGCGACACGGCGGGGCTGGTTCGAGCGGGCGAGCGGCGGCACGCTGTTCCTCGATGAAATCGGCGAACTCTCCCCCGCGGTGCAGGTGCGGCTGCTCCGGGTGCTGCAGGATGGACTGGTGCAGCGCCTGGGCAGCGAGACCGAGCAGGCGGTGGACGTTCGCGTGATCGCTGCCACCCACCGGGACCTGCCGCAGATGGTGCAGGACCGCGAGTTCCGCGAGGATCTCTGGTACCGCATCGCCGTGTTCCCGATCATTCTGCCGCCGTTGCGCGAGCGACCCGAGGACCTGCCCGCGCTGGCGCTGCACTTCATCCAGCGGGCCGCCAATCGGGCCGGCATACACGCCCCGCGGATGTCGGAGGGGGATATCGCACGGCTTCAGGCCTATGACTGGCCGGGCAACGTGCGCGAACTCGGTGCCGTGATCGAGCGGGCCGTCATCCTGGGTCAGGGCGACAAGTTGGCGCTCGATGCCGCGCTGGGGCCCGCCTCCGGGATGCCACCGCGAGCCACGCTTGCGCCGGCAAGCGTCGTACAAAGCCCCGCGGAGGCCTCTTCCGGCGGGGCCGTAGAAACGCTGGAGACGGTGATCGACAACCATATCCGCAACGTCGTCGCGCAGTGCGGCGGACGGCTGGACGGGCCTTTCGGCGCCGCGCGCCTGCTGGGGCTCAACGTGAACACGTTGCGGTCGAAGATGCGGAAGTTGGGGATACGGCGAAACGAACTCTCTACACGCTGACGGGCGGCTGCCTCGTGCAGGTCAGGCCTGAGCGTGTCTCTCCGGCGTTCGCGATGGCAGGAGAGGAACACCCTCGTCCACTATCCGCTGCTTTAATCGGGCGTTGCTCAAGGTGTCCCAGTGCACCACGTCCAGCGTGAATATCAGTGGTAACTCGTCGAGTTCGCTCCATAAGTGCGCAAAGCGGGTTGCACTGATGTCGTCTGCAAACACAGCGAGGTCGATATCCGACCCGGGCTTGTGGCTGCCCTTTGCGCGCGACCCGTAGATCAAGACTTGCTGGACTTCGGGGTACCGGCCGAATACATCCCGCAATTGCTCGAGCAGCGAGACAGAAAGTCCGGTTCTGGCGCTCAGTTCCACTCGTCCGCCCGCCTCGCCAGTTGTTCGAACAGCGCCAGGCCCTCTCGGTGTACGAACTCATACACCCGCTGCGCTAGCGCCTCGTCGTAGGTGTGGGTAGTGAGATTGCGGTTGGCCTGCAGTTCGGTCCACGTGTTGCCGTCGGTGATGAAGCCGGCCTGTAACGCAGCCTGCAGAACTTGCCTAGGCGTACCCGCCGCCACGCCCTCCTGCTCGAGGCGCAGCTTGAGCATTTTCCAGGCAAGCTCGTAGGCAACCTCGAACCGCTGGATCACGGAATCGCGCATGAACTCGTCCAGCGGGCGCGCCAAGGCCTTGGCCAGCTGGCGGGTGGCGCGCTGGTAGTCCTCGATGCGCTCATGCAGTCGTTGCGCGCTCATCCGGTGTTACCCCTAGTGACCAGCTCGACTAGCTTGGTTACGAGACGGATGATAGCAGCGGATGCGGGGCGAAGGCCTGAACCTCCGCCGCTCAGAACTCGATCGAGTATGTCACCCCGTAAGTGCGCTGTTCTGCCGGCTGCCCCGCGATCATGCCGGTGCTGCCGGACTGCACGGAGAGGAAATCGAAGGTGTCCTTGTCCGTGACGTTGCGGGCCCAGATCGAGAGATTCCACTTCGCATCCGCACGGAAGCCCGCACGCAGGTTCAACAGCGAATAGCCGTCGACCCACATGTAGTCCGAGGGCGAAGGGTTGGAGGACCATTTCGAGCGGTAGTTGCCGTCTGCAGCGAGGAAGAACTCGCCCGTGCTGCCCAGCAGGCTCGTGGGGAAGGCGTACTCGCCGCCGTAGCTGAGCGACCATTTCGAGACACCCGGCAGGCGCTCGCCCGAAATGTCGACGAACTGCACGCTGCCGCCCGAGAGCTCCACCGGCGGCGGCGCGCTCTCGAAGGACACGTACTTCGCATCCGTGTAGGCGCCGTTTACGTAGAGGCTCAGGCCGTCGGCGGGGCGCAGGCTGAAATCCACCTCCACGCCCTGCGAGCGCACTTCATCGGCATTGGCAAGGTAGCCGCGCAGAACGCCAACCGCGCCGCTCACCACGGTGGCCTGGTAGTCCTTGACGTCACTGCGGAATACCGAGACGTTCAACGTGCCGCTGCCATCGAGCAGCGTGGCCTTCACGCCGGCTTCGTAGTGATCGATCTCCTCGGGTTTCACGGTCGCGGTCTCGGTGGCCGGCGAGCCATCGGCACGCGCGGGTATGCCGGAGTGGTTCACGCCGCCAGACTTGAAGGTTTGCGCGTACAAACCGTAGAGCAGAAGATCCGGCGTGGCACGCCACGACTGGTTGAGATCGCCCGAGACGTTCTTGTCGTCGAAGTCCGCCACGTAGGACTGGCTCTGCAGAACGCCGTTCTTTTTGACGATCAGCGCCGGATCTGCAGTCACCTGACCACCGGAGGCCACGGCAACGTAATCGGCGTTCT
>CAJADV010000131.1 GCA_903938575.1 uncultured Gammaproteobacteria bacterium | reverse complement strand
GGAGGAACCGTCAATGCGGCCCTCGCTGTAGCGCAGTGTCACCGCGGGCTCGGCCGCAGCGGGCTCGTCGGTGCCCCAGCGTGACAGCACCCATTCCGCACCGCCCAGATCAGCCAGCGTCAGTGGCGAGGGTGGGGTGAGCTGGGCAAGTGGCTGCAGGGCGCCATCCTCGAGTATCCAGCGGTGCTGGATTTTCATGGACGGGCAGCAGGCAGGGTCATCGGGGCCGGCGCCCACGGTATCGGCAATGAGCTGTCCGCCCTCGATCCGCAGCTCGCGCACCTGTACGCGGTCTCCCAGGAGTTGCGTGGCGATATTGGCGGGCTTGCCGCTGCCGCCCGAGACCACCGCCACGTAGGAAAACACCCCGCTGCCGCCTGGCCAGCTGTCGAGCACGACCACGGCCTCCGGGTGGCCGTCGCCGTCCAGATCACCGCGTGCGACGAAATCACCGGTGAAATCCAGTGTGGGTGCCAGCGCGGAACCCGGTTCCGGTGGCTCGCCCTCCCAGCGACCTGCGCGCAATTGCGTGGCGCTGCCGTCATCGCTGATGCCGGTGTAGCCGAGGTTCTTCAGTGCCTCCAGCGACAGGTTGTCCGGGGCGGGGCTGGTGCCGGCCACGCAGGCCTGAATCATGACCAAGGCACCGAGCACAAGCAGTCGCGCGAGCGGTCGGAGCAGCTGACGCATAGGGGCGGTCTCAGGGCAGTGGATGCGGCCGATCATAGGCTGATGTCGCGCAGCACGGCCAGAAAGGCCTCGCCATAGCGCTCGAGTTTGCTGTCGCCCACACCGCTCACCGCGCGCATGGCGCTCGGCGTGAGCGGACGCTCCGCCAGCATGGCGCGCAGTGTGGCGTCGTGGAAGATCACGTAGGGCGGCACGTTCTGCGCGTCTGCCAGACGTTTGCGGCAGGCGCGCAGCGCCTCCCAGAGTGGCTGGTCCGCGTGATCGACCTCCGCGCCCCGCTCGCGCTTGCCGATGGCACGCACCGCGGCGGGTTTGCGGTCGCGGCGCAGCCACACGGCTTCCTCCGCGCGGAGCACCGGCTTGGCCGCCGCACTGAGACGCAGCCCCCCATAGCCCTCGGGATCCACATCGAGGTAACCGCGGGCCACCAGCTGGCGGAACACCGAGCGCCATTGCTCCACCGGGATGTCCTTGCCGATGCCGAAGGTGCTTACCTGGTGATGGTCGAAGGACAGGATGCGGTCGTTTTCCGCGCCGCGCAGCACATCGATCACATGGTTGGCGCCAAAGCGCTGACCGGTGCGATAGACACATGACAGCGCCATGCGCGCGGCCTCCGAGCCGTCCCATTCCTCGGGTGGATCGAGGCAGTTGTCGCAATTCCCGCAGGGCGCGTCCAGCGTATCCCCGAAATACCGTAGCAAGACCTGTCGCCGGCAGCTGGTGACCTCGCACAGGCCCAACATCGAGGTCAGGCGCTGCTGCTCGTGGCGCTTGAAGAGCTCGTTGCCCTCGGATTGCAGCGCCATCTGCCGCAGTTTCACCACATCCTCGAAGCCGTAGAGCAGCAGCGCGGTGGCCGCCTCCCCGTCGCGGCCGGCGCGACCGGTCTCCTGGTAGTAGGCCTCGATGCTCTTAGGCAGGTCGAGGTGTGCCACGAAGCGCACATCGGGCTTGTCGATGCCCATGCCGAAGGCGATGGTCGCCACCATCACCATCGCGTCGTCGCGAAGGAATCTCGCCTGATTGCCCGCACGTTCGTCCTTGCCCATGCCAGCGTGATAGGGCAGTGCGTTGAAGCCCTCCTCGCGCAGCCACCGCGCCGTCTCGTCGACCTTGGCCCGCGACAGGCAGTAGACGATCCCCGCGTTGCCTTCCTGTTCCTCCCGCAGGAATCGCAACAGCTGTTGCTTCGGGCGTTCTTTCTGGCGGATGCGGTAGCGGATGTTGGGGCGATCGAAGCCCACGATGAACTGCCGGGCATCCTGCAGGCCCAGCCGGTTGACGATCTCCTCGCGCGTGCGCATGTCGGCGGTTGCCGTAAGTGCGACGCGCGGCACCGAGGGGAACTCACGCTGCAGGACGTCGAGCGCGAGGTAGTCGGCACGGAAGTCATGCCCCCACTGCGATACGCAGTGCGCCTCGTCGATGGCGAATAGCGCGATGCGCGCCTCGTGCAGCAGCTCGAGTGTGCGTTGTTGAAGCAGTCTTTCGGGGGCAATGTAGAGGAGGTCGATGCGGCCATCGCGTAGCGCCCGCTCAGTGGCGAACACTTCCTGTGCGCTCAGGGTGGAATTGAGGAATCCGGCGCGCACGCCCAACTCGCGCAGGGCGCTCACCTGATCCTGCATCAGGGCGATCAGCGGCGATATCACGATGCCGGTCCCCTCGCGCGCGAGAGCTGGCACCTGGTAGCAGAGCGACTTCCCGCCCCCCGTTGGCATCAGCACCAGCGCGTCTTCGCCGGCAATCAATGCGCGTATCACGGACTCCTGCGGACCACGAAAGCTGCGGTAGCCGAAAGTCTGTTCGAGGATCTGGTGGGGGTCCGGGTTCATGGTGGGCATTATGCCCTCGGGGGTGATTGATCGCGCGCATGGCACACTCCTACACTCGCGCCTCTTCAAGGCGCCCGGGAGTTGTCAATGCCGATCAGGATCTGCCTTCGTACCGCTGCTCTTGTTGTAGGGCTGGTGGGGGCGGCCTTGACGGCTGCGGCACCCGACGCGGGCTATCAGGACCTTGGCCTGATGCAAGGTTTTCCCCCGCCCGCTGCCAAGCGTGTGTTGCGCAGCAATGCCATGGAGGCTCCGGCCAACCGCTGGGCGTTCCAGCATATCCGCGAGCTCCAGCCCACCCGCGAGATCTGGCGCGGCGAGGGGCCGGTGAGTCCGCTGCGCGCGAAGCCGCTCGATCTGGGGCCCGTGACCGGCACGGTTCGTAAGGGTCGTGTGATCAGCCTCGACCAGTTCCTGGACGAATCACACACCGACGGCTTCCTGATCCTGCACCGCGGCAGGGTAGTGTTCGAGCGCTACATGAACGGCCAGCAGCGCCACGTTCAGCACCAGATGTTCTCGGCCACCAAGTCTTTCGTGGGCACGATCATGCTCACCCTGATCAGCGAGGGGCGCGTCAACCCCGGCAAGACGGTGGGCTCCTACATCCCCGAACTCCAGAAAAGCGCCTACGGCGACGCCACCGTGCAACAGGTGCTCGACATGACCGCCGGTGTGTCCTACACCGAGATCTACGACGACCCCGACTCCGACATCTGGCGCTACGGTCGGGTGTTCAGTCTTTGGGGCGTGCCGACACCGGGCTACACGGGGCCGCGCACTATCTATGACTATCTGCCCACCCTCGAGAAAAAGGGGGAGCACGGTTACGCGTTCCACTACGTGACACCCAATACCGATGTGCTGGGGTGGATCATCCGCCGCGTTACGGGCAAGTCCGTGGATCAGAATATCTCCGAGCGCCTGCTGCAACCTCTCGGCGCCGAGCGCGATGCCTACATGTGGCTCGACGGCGAGGGCAACGAGATGGCCGGCGGCGGCCTGAGCATCGCGGTCCGCGACGCGGCGCGCTTCGGGCAGATGATCCTGCAGGGTGGTTTGTATAACGGCAAGCGCGTGCTTCCCGCCGCAGTGGCGAGGCGTATTTTCGAACCGGGCAACCCCGAGACTTTCAGGCGCTTCTACCCCGATGACCCCTGGTATGGCCCGATTGTCAGCAGCTATCACAACCAGTGGTGGAATTTCGGCAACAGCCACAAGGCGGTGAGTGCCATCGGCGTGCACGGGCAGTACATCTATCTCGATCCCGTGGCGCAGATGGTAGTGGTGAAGCAGTCATCGAGCCCCGATGCCGAGGGCGGGGCCAACGAGTCAAACGATGCCGACGGTCCGCTGTTGTATCAGGCGCTTGCGGAGCATCTGATCAAGCTGACCGGGGGGCCGAGGCGGGCGCCGAAGCCCAAACCTGCACCCGAGCAGCAGCCGCAGGTAGCCGC
>CAJADV010000130.1 GCA_903938575.1 uncultured Gammaproteobacteria bacterium | reverse complement strand
GGCGTCGAGATCGAAGCGGTCGATGGGCTGCAGCGTAACCTCGCAGGCCATATCGGGGTTGCGCATGAGTTCGATAAAACCCCCGGCCCGCTCACGCGTGGCACGGTACTCCGGCAGATAGCGGCCCGCCTGCCGCATGATCCAGAGCGGCGTGCGGTCGAGGGGCTCGCGGCGAAGTGCGCGAAGCAGGCGGTCGTTCTTCAGTGTGCTCATGGAGGTCCTCAGAGGTCGGGGCCTTTTGTGGTTTGTTATGGCGCCTGCAGGGCACGCGCCGCGCGGATCTCTTTCTGGACGGCATCGACGCGCCGCACCCAGGGCTTGGCGCCCGCGAGCCCCCTGGGGAGGTTCTTCTGCGCCTTCTCGGCGGCAGCACGGGAGGGATAGTTGCCGTAGACAACCGAGTACCACTCCTTACCGCCGTTCTGCTTGCGGTAGACCCGCAGCGCCACGCCGGCACGGGTCATGAAGGATTTGACCCGGGCGTTGTCGTCGGAACCCATGATCTGCAGAACGAAATTCCCCGGATCAAGCCCAAGCAGGTAATTCTCGTCGCCGGTGGGGGCGCCACCGGCACGGGACCCGCCCTTGTACACATAGTCAGTAGCGTCGGCGGTGACCGCAGGCTTGGGCGTGGCTGCAGGCCGGGCAGCCGGCTTTGTTGCCACAGAGGCAGCCCTGGGCGGAGCCGCATCAGGAGACGGGATCGGCGCCGTTCGGATTCTTGGCGCCGGAGCGGCGGCGTCCCCCTCCGGAGGCATCGCGATGCGCAATTCCGCTTCGAGCGCCTCCGCCTCGGATAAAGCGGGACTCACAGCAACGGCAGCCGGGGTTGCCGTTGCTCGCGGAGCGGGTGCCGATGTGGCCGGACGGGATGCCGCGGGACGGGAGACCGCCGGCGCAGGAGCTGGCGTCGGGGCCGCTGCCTTGGACGCCGATTCCGCCTTCGCGGGGCTGGTTGGTATCGCTTTCGGGGCTGTAGGCGTCACGCCAACCGCAGGTGCAGGCGTCACCGCGGGCACCGCTTCGGACTCGGGTTCGGCGGTCGGGAGCACCTCGGCGGCGGTCGTTTCCGAGCCGACCACGGACTCTGCTGCGGCCAGTTCGGGCGATTCGAGTTCAGTGACGGGCGCGAGGCCGGGGATGGGGACCGGCGGAGCCTGCCGCCCCTGTTCAACATGGGTCCAGGCATATAGCAAAAGCAGCGCGAGCAGCGTGGCGGCGATCACGCCGAAATGCCACAGCGGCAGGGAAGTCAGCGGCTGCTGCACGACGGCCAAGCCGTCGATCAGTATCTGGCGCGCCTCGGCATTGATCAGCCCCGGCAGCCCCGCCGACTGGCGGTGGATACGCTCCATTTCGTCGGCGTTGAAGGGCGACTCGCCGTGGAGTCCTGCGGTGTTCAGCCGGTAATGGATGTAGGCATGGGTCTCGCCACGCTCGAATGGCTGCAACTCGATGGTGTGCAGTGGCACGGCTGCGGGCATCAGGGGTTGCAGTTGTTCGCGCCAATCGGGCTCGGCGAAGAACACGACGCGCAGGTTGCGGCCCGCCGCCTGCAGCAGCCGTGGCAGGAATTGCAGCACGTCATCGTGCATGTGCTGCGCATCATCGATCACCAGCCAGGATTGGGATCCCGCCGCGAGACGATCAGCGCAGTACTGGACGAGTTGCTGGAGGTCGGCCTCGATGCCAGCGCGGGGCGCGGGGCGCAGTCCGAAACCCGACAGAAGTCGACGCAGCCAGGGCTCCGGCCCCTCGAGCAGGGCAGCCTCGAGTACACAGCAGCGCGTGTCAGCGGCGGACTGGGCGACGAAATGGCGCCGGGTCGCGGTCTTGCCGGCTCCAGCGACACCGGCCACAAGCAGCACGCAGTCGGAAAAGCGCGCGAGGTGCTGCAACTGTTCGACGGTTTCCTGTCTGGCGCCACCCGGATAGAACAAACCCTGCACACCGCCCTCGGCAAAGGGGTCGCGATCGAAACCGTATTGGCCGTACCAGTCGTCGTCGCCCGAGAGTGTGGGCTCCACGCGCCTCATGCCGCGCCCGCCTCGGTCACGCGCGAGGCATCTTGGAGACAGGCCAGCAGATTTTCCTCGCGGAAATCCGCGCTTAGTACCGCCTCGCCGAGTCGCCGCAGCAGTACCAGGCGGATGCGCCCGGCGCTGGATTTCTTGTCTCCTCGCATCAGCGACAGGAGGCGCGGTCCCTCGATGCCGGCCGGAATTTCCACCGGCAACCCAAAGCCCGCGAGCAGGCGCTCAAGAGCCGCAACCTCGGCGCCGGGCAACCAGCCCAGTGCGCTCGAAAAGCGCGCGGCCAGCACCATGCCTATCGCTACCGCCTCGCCGTGCAGCAATTGTCGGTAACCCGTGGCGGTCTCCAGTGCGTGACCGAAGGTATGTCCGAAATTAAGCAGGGCACGCGAGCCGCCCTCTTCCTCGCGCTCGTCCGCGGCCACCACGCGCGCCTTGTTGAGACAGGAGCGGCGCACGATCTCCATCAGGCATCCGGCATCCCGCCCGGCGATATCAGCAGCGTGGCGCACAATCCACTCGTGGAATGGGGCATCGCCGATAAGGCCGTACTTCACAACCTCGGCGAGACCGGCGGAAAACTCCCGCGCCGGCAGCGTGGAGAGCGTGTCGGTGTCGGCAATCACAGCACGCGGCTGGTGAAAGGCACCGATCATGTTCTTGCCGCGCGGATGATTAACCGCCGTCTTGCCACCAACGGAGGAATCCACCTGCGCTAACAGCGTGGTCGGCACCTGTACGAAGGACACACCGCGCTGGTAGGTGGCCGCGGCAAAGCCGGTGATATCCCCGATTACACCACCACCGAGCGCGACAAGCGTGCAGCTGCGTTCGCAGCGCGCCTCAAGAAGCGCGTCATAGAGATCAGACAAAACGGCGATGTTCTTGTGCTCCTCGCCATCGGGAATAACTTTCACCAGCGCCACACGGTCGCCGAGCGGCTGGCGCAGTTTCTCGAGGTAGAGCGGAGCTACCGTAGTGTTGGTGACGATCACCACCTTGCCGTTGCCGAGATGACGTGTCAGCAGCTCGGGTTCAGCCAGCAGCCCTCTCCCGATATAGATCGGGTAGCTGCGGGATCCGAGTTGTACGTCGAGCGAGGCCGGCTGCATCCAATCGCTTCCTGGGTGCACACCCGCGGGCCGGGTGCGAGGTGGAAGCTTAGCCACGATCGCCCCCGCGAGCCAGTTCCGCGGGGCTCAGGATGTCGGGTTGTCCGAAAGTCTCTCCACGACTTCGGTACCCACGCTGCTCGCGCTGCGGCGATCGGTGTGGATGACGATGTCCGCGATCTCGAGATAGAGCGGATGACGGGCGGAGAGCAAGTCGCTCAGCACTTTCTCGCGATCGGGGGTCTGGAGCAGCGGGCGCTTGCGGTCACGCTTGGTGCGTGAGAGTTGCTCGCGGACAGAGGTTTCGAGGTAGACCACGCTACCCATACCTGCCAACAGCCGACGGTTCTCTTCCCGCATGACTGCGCCGCCGCCAGTCGCCAGGACCATGCCCGAGCCTGTGGCCACATCGCGCAGAATGGCCGTCTCCCGCTCGCGAAACCCTGGCTCTCCCTCGACATCGAAAATCCACGCGATCGAAGCGCCAGCGCGTTCTTCGACCAGCGTGTCGCTGTCGCAGAAGACGAACCCGAGCCGCCCGGCAAGCAAGCGGCCTATGGTGCTCTTTCCGGACCCCATGGGCCCGACGAGCACCACGTTGCGCGGCTGCGCCACGTGGCCCTCCGGCTGGATCAGTTGAGCAATCGGTCGCCGATGATCCTCGGGGTGATGAAGATCAGCGTCTCGGTCTTGCTCGACTCCTTGCTGTCCTTGCGGAACAGACGCCCTACATAAGGGATATCACCCAGCAGCGGCGTCTTCGTCTGACTCAGGATTTCCTCAGTCTTGAACACACCGCCCAGCACCACCGTCTGGCCGTTGTCGACGAGGACCTCGGTATCCAGCGCCGTGGTGTCGATAGTCGGAATCTGCGAGCCGAATTCACCCGTGATGAACTCACCCACCGAGTCCTGATTGATGGCCAGCTTCATCATGATGCGGTCATCGGGGGTTATGTGGGGCGTGACCTCGAGTTTGAGTACTGCGTCCTTGAACTCTACCGTCGTCTCGCCGGACGCAGAGGCTTTCTGGTAGGGGATCTCGGTACCCTGCGAGATGGTCGCCTTCTGCTTGTCACCCGTGATGATCTTGGGCTGCGAGACGATCT
>CAJADV010000129.1 GCA_903938575.1 uncultured Gammaproteobacteria bacterium | reverse complement strand
GCCGAACACGGGCGCAAGTTGGCGCATCGAGGCCATGCCCGCGGCGAGGTCCACGCGCACCGGGATTTCGCCCGCGGCGCAGCGCTGCGTGAGCACCGCGGGAACCAGTCCCTGCGAGGTGAGCGCAAAGGCGGTGCCGAGCGTGGGATGCCCCGCGAAAGGGAGTTCGCTGGCCGCCGTGAAAATCCGCAGCGTGTAGCCCGTGGCATCGCGTGCGGTGACAAAGGTGGTTTCGGAGAAATTTATCTCGCGGGCGAGGGTCTGCATCATCGCGGCGTCGAGGCCCGCGGGCGTCTCCGACACCACGCAGAGCTGGTTGCCCCGGAAGGGCGCATCGGCGAAGACATCGAGCAGGTGAAAATGAACTTTCATGGCGGGCCCCGGGTACTGCAAGGCCGCTATGATGCCTGCGCTCCGGGCCTGACTGCCACCGGTTCCCGCACCGCCCGCCGCAGCCATAACCAGGCAATCGTGCACAGCACCGAACCGGCCAGCAATGACCAGCGGCTGCCCGCCAGCGCGAGCACGCTACCGAACACCGCGACCCCCACGTTGGCCACGTAGAAATTGGTGCTGATCAGGCCCATGACGCGGCCCGAACCCTCCGCGGTGAAGCGCTCGATCATGTACTCCGGGAAGCTCGTGTTGTTCAGGCTGATGATGGCGCCAAGGGCCGCGAACACGAGCGGCACCAGCGGCAGCGGCGTGAGCACCAAGAGCCCCAATAACACAGCGAACGAGGCCGTGCCGACGTTCAACAGTGCCACGCTGCCGAAGCGCGAGCGCAGCCGCGTCACCACGAAGGCGCTGTTCAGGATCATGGCGGCGGTCATGAATACCGTGAGCCAGGCGATCTCCTGCGGACCGCTGCCGAAATACTCCACGAGCCACACGGGGTAGAACTCGTAGCAGGCGTTCAGGCCGAAGGTGTAGAGCAGGTGGAAGATCAGCATCTGGCGAATGGGTGCGTCGCGCCACAGGTGCAGCGAGTTGTGCGTGTTGGCGGTGCGCCAGAGCGATAGGGCCGTGGCCTTGGACCGCGGCTGTGCGGTGTCGAGCAAGGTGAAATAGGCCACCACTGCGCAAAAAAGCAGGGCCGCGCCCGCCAGCAGAAACACCGTGCCCATCCCGAGGAACATCAGGTAACCGCCGATCAGCGGGCCGGTGAGCCAGCCCGCATAGGTGGCGGCGAATACCATCGCTATCGCCTGCGAACGGCTGATCTGCGGATGCAGGTCGAGGGCGATGGTACGGGCGACCGCGTCGTTGCCCTCACAGACCCCGGTGAGGAATCGCGCCAGCAGAAAGAACGGGAAGCTGCCGGCCACCACCGCCGCAGCCGTGGCCGCGTAGCCCACACCGCCCAGACACAGCGTGACAACCAGCACCCGCTTGCGGCCGAAGTGATCCGAGAGCGCACCGAGAAAGGAACTCCCCAGCAGGATGCCCAGCGGATAAACCGCAAGCAACGCGCCGAGCAGGAGCTTGGGGTGGATGCCGAGGAAGGCCACTAGTTGCGGATCGCCGTCACCGGCAAGAAAGTACGGCGCCAGCATGGGAAATGGCAGCGCCACGCCCGCGGTGGCGAGAAAGCTCACCAGCATCACGGTCACGAGTGTGGAGCGTGCGCTCGCCATGAGAACAGACCGTTTGCGGGGCGGAGCCGGAGCATACGCGAGCGGCGCTCAGATCTCTAAGCGAAGTCCCTCATAGGCCATGATCACCTCGGGCCCGCCACGACCGCTGCGCGAGGCCAGCAACTGCGCGTGGATCGCATCGAGCGCGGCATCGCTGCGGGTCGGGTCGTGGTGCGTAAGCACCACGCGCGGGATTCCGGCCTCCTCGGCAAGCGCGATGCCCGAGTCGTAGGTGCCATGGCCCCAGCCGATACGCCCGGCGCGGTACTCGGCCTCGGTGTACTGGGCGTCGATCACCAGGGTGTCGACGCCACGCAGGAACGCCAGCAATGCAGCGCGTTGCTCGGCGATGCTCGCTGCGTAGTCTTCGTATTCCTCGTCGTCCGCGGCAAAGATGTT
>CAJADV010000128.1 GCA_903938575.1 uncultured Gammaproteobacteria bacterium | reverse complement strand
GGGTGTCGAGGAATCTCTGGTAACCGGGATGATCCATGGCACGCAGGGCCGTATTGGCTGCTGCGGTGCGCGCCGCGCCGTTGCGTGTGCGCCCTTCGATCAAGGGCAGCAGCGCGCGCAGGGCGAGCGTGCTGTCGGCGTGGATTGCCACGGTAGGGCGGAGATTCCGCGCCAGCTGGGTGGGGTCTATGTCGATACGCACCAGCTGTGCGGTGGGTGCGAAGCCGCCATCGAAGAAAAAGTCGTAGTCGGTCTCGCCGAACTCGGTGCCGATCCCGAGCAGCACGTCGGCGCCGTGATAGAGCTCCCGCGTGGGGCGGTAGGCGGGGCTGCCCATCACGTGCAGCGGGTGTCCGGGCGCGAGCAGTCCCTTTGCGTTGTGGGTGAGCGTGACGGGTGCGTCCAGTGCCTCGGCCAGTGCGGCTGCAAGCGGGCCTGCGTCCACGGCGCCACCGCCCAGCGCGATCACGGGTCTTTCGGCGGCGTTGAGAACCGCAGCGGCGCGTGCCAGTGCGGCGGGATCCGGAGCAGGGCGGCTTGGCAATGGCCACGTCTCCACCGGCACGTGGTCTGCGTTTGCGGTGATCACGTCCAGCGGCAGCGTGAGATGCACGGGCCCGGGACGCGCACTGGCGAAGATGCCGAAGGCGCGTGCCAGCACGCGTGGAAGTTCATCGGGGCGTGTGAGGGTGTGGCTCCAGCGGCTCACCTCTGCCATGGCGGCCTGGAGATTCCGTGTCTCGTGCAGGCGGCCTTCACCCAGACCGCGCTCGGCCAGGCGGTTGTCGGCCGAGATCACCAGCATGGGCTGGGAGTCGGCCAGCGCCTGTCCCATCGCGGTGGCGATATTGAGCGCGCCGGGGCCGCTCACGGTGATGCAGGCGGCGGGGCGGCCGGTGACCCGTGCGTAGCCATCAGCCATGAAGCCTGCACCCTGTTCGTGGCGCGGCGTGACATGGCGAATGCGCGTGGACGGAAGCCCGCGATAAAGCTCGATGGTGTGCGTGCCCGGAATGCCAAAGGCGGTGTCGATGCCCCAGGCATCGAGCAGCTGTACGAGACGTTCTCCGCAGGTCGTCATGAGGTCTCCCCGGTGGCTTCGTGCCGGCTGCTGCAGGCTACGCCTGCGGCGAGCACGGAGCCATGACCCTAAAGGGATAGATTCAGGCTTGCTGCGGGTCCCGCCACTCGATTGACTCGGCTCATTGAGTAAATTTACTCTCTACGTTGAGTAAAACGTGGAGATCGAGGATGCGTTTCCAGCGCCCGCAAGCAGCTATCCTGTCTGAGCGCCTGCTGGAGCCGCGCCGCCACATACACGTTGTGACGGGGCCTCGCCAGGTCGGGAAGAGCACGCTTGTGCAGCAAGTCGTGGATGCGACGGGTCTTCCCGTGCGAAGCGCCAGCGCCGACGAACCCACATTGCGCGGCATCGACTGGATAGAACAGCAGTGGCAGGCAGCACGCTTTGCAGCCAGTGCGTCAGGCAAGGTCGGAGCCCTGCTGGTGCTGGATGAGATCCAGAAGATTCCCCGTTGGTCCGAGTCCGTCAAGCGGCTATGGGATGAGGATACGCGCAAGCGTATTCCGCTGAAGGTGGTGCTGTTGGGTTCCGCGCCGCTTCTGGTGGCACGCGGCCTCACCGAGAGCCTGGCGGGCAGGTTCGAGACCCTGCACCTGACACACTGGTCGTTTGCGGAGATGCGTGAAGCCTTCGGATTGAACCTCGATCAGTACATTTTTTTCGGTGCTTACCCGGGCGCAGCGCCACTGGTACGCCAGCCGCGGCGCTGGGCGCGATACATCGTCGACAGCCTGATCGAAACCTCCATTTCCAGAGATGTACTCCTGCTCACGCGCGTAGACAAACCCGCCCTGTTGCGGCGGCTTTTCGAACTTGCCTGCCGATACTCGGGTCAGTCCCTGTCTTACACCAAGATGCTCGGACAACTGCACGACGCCGGTAACGCCACCACCCTCGCGCACTACCTCGACCTTCTGGGCGGCGCGGGACTGGTCGTTGGCCTGCAAAAGTATGCGGGAGATGTGGCGCGGATCCGTGGATCAAGTCCGAAGTTGCAGGTCTTGAACACGGCGCTGCTCACCGCGACATCGGGAATGACACTGGCGGAGGCAAAGGCGGATCGCGAGTTCTGGGGACGGTTGGTTGAATCTGCGGTAGGCGCGCACATTGCCAACGCCGCTGCAGCTGGCGAATGCGAGCTTTACTACTGGCGCGACCGGACGCTGGAGGTGGATTTCGTTGTAAGGGCAGGGCGCAGGCTTGTGTCGGTCGAGGTCAAGAGCGGGCGGGCACCACAGGCGCATCGTGGCACTGCGGCTTTTGCAGCAGCTTTCAAGCCGCAACGCAGCTTGCTTGTGGGTGGAGACGGTATCGAGGTGGAAGATTTCCTGTCGCAGCCGGTCGCGCACTGGATCTCCGGATGAGGTGCCCGCCCATGCCCTACAGATTCCGGCTTCAGGAACAGGAGCTTCCCTCCAGCTATTTCTGCTGAATCTTCGAGACTTCGGGATAGCCCTCTCAGCCGCCACCCTGCTCCAGCGCCTGCTTATGCTTGGTGTGGCGCGTGGGCGCCGCCGCCAGCGGATCCTCCGGCCATGGGTGCCG
>CAJADV010000127.1 GCA_903938575.1 uncultured Gammaproteobacteria bacterium | reverse complement strand
GGCAGCCGGATCCCAGCGCGACAGGATTGCTTCGTCACCGAACTCGTGGCTGCCATCGGGGTGGCGCAGAAGGACGCGGATCATGGGCTTCGCAGTGTTTCCCGCAGTTGGTACTTGAGCACCTTGCCGGCGGGATTGCGCGGCATTTCCTCGAGAAAATGGAGCCTGAGCGGCAGCTTGTACCGGGCGAGCCGCGCAGCCGCGAATTCGCGCAACTCCGGCAGCGTGAGCGCAGCGCCGTTCTTCAGGCGCACCACGGCAGTCACGGCTTCACCCCATTTTTCATCGGGCAGCCCGATGACCGCCACCTCGGCAATGGCAGGGTGTTCGTAGAGAACGCTCTCCACCTCCGCCGGATACACGTTCTCTCCGCCCGTGATCACCATGTCCTTGACGCGATCGCAGAGGAAGAGGAAACCCTCGCTGTCGAAGTAACCCAGGTCACCGGTGTGAAACCAGCCGGTAGCGTCGATGGCCTCGCGCGTGGCCTCGGGGCGATTCCAGTAGCCGCGCATCACGTTCGGCCCCCGCACGCAGACCTCGCCGCGCTCGCCGTGCGGCAGGGCGCGGTTTTCCGCGTCGACAACGCGCACCTCGGCATAGAGCGGTGGCTGACCCGCGGAGCCCGGCTTGCTCTCGATCCACCGGCTCCCGAGGAAGGTGGCGAAGGGCGCGGTTTCGGTAAGACCGTAGCCCTGACAGAGCTTCACGCCACGGGCCTTGTAGATCTGGATCAGCGCTTCCGGCACCGGCGCGCCACCGCCGCACAGCACCTCGATGCTGGAGAGGTCGGTGCTCGCGAAATCGGGATGCTGCGCCATGAACAGGAACATCGCCGGCGCACCGAACATCGCCTGTGCGCGGTGCTCCGCGATCGCTGCAAGCACTGCGCCGGGATCGAAATTGCGCAGCAGGATGACGTGACCGCCGGTCTGGAGGGTGAGCATGGTCGTGACATTCAGGCCACCGATATGAAACAGCGGCGCGCAGCTCAAGGTCACGTCGACGGCGAGGTTCTCCGGGCTGAAACGCGAGTTCACGTTGTTCCAGAACAGGTTGCCGTGCGTGAGCATCGCGCCCTTCGGGCGACCGGTGGTGCCGGATGTGTACATGATGAGGGCCGTGTCCTGCGCACCTGCGCTCTCCGACTCGGCCACGGATACGGCGTCCGCCACGAAATCTCCCTCCACGATCCATCCGGGAGCGTGGTTCTCGACAGCCACGAAATTCCGGCACTGCAGCGTCGGGCGGATGCCGTCTGCCACGGGAATGCGCAGATCGTCGGCCAGCAGCGTATGCACACCGGCATCGTTCAGGATGAATTCGAGTTCGGGACCGGTCAGGCGGAAATTGAGCGGCACGAAGATCGCACCGATCACCGCCGAGGCGTACATCGCCTCAAGAAAAACCGGGTGGTTGGCACCAAGGAAAGCAACCCGATCACCGCGATTGACGCCAGCGCGCCGCAGGGCGCCGGCCATGAGGCGAATCCGCCGCCCGAAGCCGGCGTAGTCGAGCGTGGCGCCCTCGAAGCTGAGCGCGGGCAGCGCCGGCGTGAGCGCGCAGCGCCTCAAGATCATGGCGCCCAAGCCGATATCGGGCTGTGTGGTTTCGGGCATGTGCAAGCTCCCTTGCGGTGTTGGCCATCGCAGTGCTGCGGAGAACCCGATCATAACGCAGCAGCGCTGTGGCGCCACGGTGCGCGGCATCAGCACCCCGGGGCGCCGGCAGGACACGGGGTCTGGCCGGGCGGCTATCGGGACACTATCCTTCGGTGACGGCTGACAACAGCCGCCGGGAGCATGATACGAACGGCACAGGCGCCAGCGACGACACAACACAGCCCCCGCACCACGACGGCTTCAAGTCCCTCGAGGTGACCGTCGTGCTGGCCGATCTGCGCGGCTACACGGCAGTGGGTACCGCGCACGACGATCGCACGCTGATCGAGATACTCGACCGCTTCCTGGGCACCATGAGCGATGTGGTGCTCGCGCACGGTGGCACCGTGGACAAGTTCATGGGTGACGCGATCATGGCGGTGTTCGGCGCTCCCGAGCACTGCACGGACCATGCGCGCAGGGGACTCGCCTGCGCCGCGGCGATGCAGCTCGCGATGGACGCCATCAACGCCGTGCATTCCAGCCTGCTATTGCCAGAACTCCACTGCGGGATCGGAGTAAATACCGGCATGGTGATGGTGGGCTGGGTGGGCTCGGCGCGACACCGCGAATACGCGGTGGTCGGGGATACCGTCAACCTCGCCTCCCGCATCGAATCGCTCAGCCTGCGAGGCCAGGTGCTGATAGGCGAACAGACCCGCATCGCCGCCGGGGCCTTTGCCACCACCGGAGAGCCGGTAGAGGCCTTCCTGAAGGGCCAGCCACGGGCCGTGAGAATCTGCGAGCTGAAGGGCATACCCGAACTCGGCCTCGTGGTGAAACGCCGCGACTTGCGTCGCAGCCACCGCGTCCGCGTGCGCATGCCCTTCACCTTCCAGGTACTCGATGGCAAACGCGTGGATTCCGCAGTGCATCAGGGTACGGTGCGCGATATTGGCTATCAGGGCATTCTGGCGGAACTCGACGGTCACCTGCCGGATTTCACCGATATCAAACTCGCGCTGGATCTCGCGCCCTTGGGGCACCGTGCCGCTGATGTGTATGGCAAGGTTCTGCATACCAAACGACGCGGCGCCCACAGCCTGAGCGGCATCGAGTTCACGTCGATCAACCCGCAGAGCGATATCAGCATCCGCCATTTCGTCCAGATGCTGCTGCAAGGCTGTACGGGGGTTGACCGCGACTGAGCGGAACTCAGCCTGCGTCAGGTGGGAATCGCTCGGCAATTTCCTCGCACACCGCTTCGAGCTGACGCTCCAGCGCCGCAAGAGCGACCCGAGTTGCACCGTCCGCGCCGATCGCCTGCTCGAGCTGCAGGCTCGCAGCCCGCAGCTCCAGCGCGCCCACCGTGGCGGCAATGCTCTTCAGGGAATGCGCGACCCTCGCGGCGCCCGGGGCATCGCCCGCGGCCAGAAGTTCACGCACAACTCCGGCCTCACCACGCCGCAGCTCGAGAAAACGCCGCAGCATCCGTCGGTAAGCCGCCTCACGACCACCGAAATAAGAGAGCCCGACCTCGGTATCGATGGCGCGGGCCACCGGCTGGCTGGCCCGTGGATCCTGGCCGTCCGCGGACCGCGTATCCCCGGCGCGGCTCTCCGGAGAAATCGCATCTCCCGCAGGAATCCAGCGCGCCAGCGCAGCACGCAGTTCCGCGGGATCGACAGGCTTGGGCACGCGAGCGTCCATGCCTGCGTCAATACAGCGGTGCAGGTCTTGCGCGAAGACATTGGCACTCATGGCGAGGATGGGGAGTCCTGCGCGGTCAGGCAGAGCACGGATCTGGCGCGTTGCCTCGAGTCCATCCATAACGGGCATCTGGATATCCATCAGCACCAGATCCCAGGGCTCCGCGCTGACACGTCGCAGCGCCTCGACGCCGTTACACGCCACTTCGACGTGCAGCCCGAACTCGGCGAGCATGCCGCAAGCCACCTCCTGGCTGAGGGCGTCGTCCTCGACCAACAGGACGCGCGCACCGCGCCGGGGCATGCCCGGCACCGCGAGATCGTCGTGCGCGCCTGACCCCGCCCTCATTCCCCGGCACCCGCGCGCGATGCCATCGCTTCACGCAACGCTGCCAGAGCGCTCTCGAAATCAAAATCGCCGACCCGC
>CAJADV010000126.1 GCA_903938575.1 uncultured Gammaproteobacteria bacterium | reverse complement strand
CCCTTGCGGTGGCGGCGTGCGGAATGCTGGGTATTCCGTGGGTGATCGTCACGGGAAGCCTCGCGTACAACGACATGGCGGTGGTACTCCTTCTGGCGACCGCCATGCTCGCGTGGGTGAGCCAGGATGCATCCGGGCCCGGTCGCGCCGGCTTGGCCGTGGGCCTGGCGCTGGGCGCGGCCGTGGGTGCGAAACTCACCGCGGCAGGGATGGCCGTGCTGCCGTTCGCCGTGTGGGGGCTCATCGAGCGACGCGGATGCAGCCTGCGCGCCACGATGCGTGCCGCAGCGTTCGCGTTGCCGGTGGCGGCGGCGGTGCTGCTGCCGTGGCTCGTTCGCAACACCATCACCATGGGCGCCCCGCTCTTCCCGTTTGCAGGCAGTGCGCCCGAATGGTGGAGCGCGGAACAGACCGCTCGCTTCGCCGCCGGACATGCAGCGCCGGTGGGCACGGATTTCATCGCGCGTCTCACCGCCCTCTGGGACCACGGCTTCCGTGAGGGCGTCGGCGCGGCGCCGGATGCCGACCCGTGGCTCCCGCAGTGGGGCGCGGCGTTCGCGGTGGGAACGGTGGCCTTGGTGGTGACCGCGCTGTTCCGGTTCCGCACCGGCGCGGCGCTCCTTGCCATGTTCGCTGTGCAATGCGGCTTCTGGATGCTGGCCACGCACCTCAAGGCACGGTTCCTGCTTCCGTGCGCAGTGCCCCTCATGGTGGCCACCGCGCTGGCCTTTGCACCCAAGTGCGAGGCCGGCGGCGCCTTCCGCCGCGCAGTGCTTGCCGCATGCGCCGCCGTTGCACTCCTCGGATGGTGCCTGCAGCCACTTGGAGTGCTGCGGAACGATCCGCGCATGACCGACCCGAAGGGCCCGGTGGCAAACCTGGATGCGCTCGGCGCCGCGATCCTCGATCTTGGCCCCGGCACGAAGGCTGACGCCGATGCCGCAGCCGCGGAGGTATCCGCCATGCCGCTTGCGTGGTGGTCCAACTGGCGGATGCCCGCGGGTGCCACGCTCGGCTGCGAAGGCGAGGCCGATGTCTTCTGGTGCCGCACCACGCCGGTCTGGGGCACCGTGTGGGATGGCGGACCGTTGACGCGCGTGTTGCGCGCGCATCCGGATGATCCCGTTGCTGCCGTACGCGCGCTCAGTATCGATGAACACCTCACCCACCTTGCCATCGGCGAATCCATGCTGGCACGATGGAAGACAGCGGGCTGGATCGACCCCATCCTCACCCCGGATCGAGTGCGTGCAGTAGCGGCGCTACTCAATCCGGTTGCGCACACCGTGTCTGGTGGCGTGGTTTACAAAGTGCCGCTCGCCCAGTGAGACACTCGTAGACTGCATGCATGAACAGCGCCATCATGGTGGTCCTTCTACTTTCTGCGCAGCCAGCACCCGTGCCCCCTGCTGCACCCGTGCCGTCCGGTCCGCCGCCGGTCAAGAGCGTGGACGGCGCCGCGGGTATTGCCGCCATCTGGAAGGACAGCACCATCACCTGGGACCGCCTGCGTCCAGTGCTTGCGGAACTTGCAGGAAGTGCCGCACTGCAAGAAGTGCTCTTGGACGAACAACTTGCGCAACGAGCGCGCACGCGCAACATTGCGCCGGATGCCGCAGCTCTGAAACGCGAAGAGGAATTGCTGCTCGGCTATCTGGATAAAGACCGTGCTCGCGCCGATCGATTAGTAGAAGAATTGCGAGCACGCCAAGGGCTAGGCCCCGTGCGCTGGAACGGACTGCTGTGGCGGAACGCGGTGCTGCGTGCGCTGGTTGCCCCCGATGTTGAAGTGCAGGAAACGCAAATTGTGGCAGCCCACGATGCAGCCCACGGCCCCAAGCGGAAGCCGCGCGTGATTGCCGTCCCCGACCTGCGCGGCGCACAAAATGTGACCGATCGGCTGGCGAAGGGTGATCGATTTGAGGATATTGCTGCTGAAATCAGCACTGATATCAGTGGAGCGCGCGGCGGCCTCATTTCACCAATGAGTAAGTTTGATCCAGGAGTCCCCGCCGCGGTACGCGAAGCGCTCTGGTCCGTACCCACGGTGGGCGCGGTATCGGCACCGGTACTGGTGGGCACCGGCTATGTCATCGTTCGATATGAAGGCGATGTTGCCGGCGACGGTGTTCCGCTCAGCGCCGTCCATGAAGAGGCAGCCCGCGCAGTACGCATTGCTCAAGAACGCGCGCGCATGGATCAACTGGCGCAGGAATTGGTGCGCACCGCCAAGCCAACCATCTTTGATGATGCCCTGGCAGACGGATGGAACCGCGTCAGGATGGAAGCCACGAGATCCGGGCCACCGCCACAGGAGTAAGTAGCGCAATCGGTATCGCCACCGCTACTGCCGCTGGCAGTCCGCTGATCGGCGCGGCCATGACCACGGCCGACACAATGATGGTGGGCACTGCAATGGTGGCCGCTGCTACGCACATCTGCAACATGTTGGCAGGGCCGCGCTTCAGGAAGAACGGCACCGCAATGGCCAACACCAGCAAGTTGACCAGCACCGAACCCACGCGACCAAACTGCATTCGATCCGCTTGAGAACGCTCCAACGCGCCAGCTTCTGCCAGCTTTCCAAGATCAGCGCTCGAGAGCATCTGCGCAAAGAGCCGGTAATGCCGAGCAGTGATCGCTTTGGGCGAAAGGTCCGTCTTCCACTCAGCCGCCGGCATCGGCGGCGGAGACTGCGTCACACCATCGCGCACTGCCGGATCACGGAGCACCGAAGTACCACCTGTCAGCACCCAGGTTGAGCGCGCCTCGTCCCAGACCGCGGAGGGCGCGGTGGTTCGACGTAT
>CAJADV010000125.1 GCA_903938575.1 uncultured Gammaproteobacteria bacterium | reverse complement strand
CACTTGAGCAGGTGATCGCGATCATTGGCTCGGTGCCGCCAAAAGCGGCCTGGACTACGTTGTAGCCGATCAAAAGACCCGTGCAATGCACGTGCTTCGGGAGGGCTTCCACCATGCATACGGCGATCGGCGCCGCGGTGATGACGGCCAGCAGACATTGCCCGACCAGAATCGAGACGGCCGTGCCCTGGCTGACGATCGCCATGATAGGCCACAGGTCAGCGCTGTTTCCGGGATATTGGCGAACTCACCACCCTCGTCCTCCAGCACAAGCAGGAGGAATTCTTCGCTGAGACTGATGGCCAATGCCGCTCACTCCGGCCTGATTGAGTAGCGACTGAGATACTCCCTGACACCACATCACACGACACCGGCAACACGAAGCTCACCCGTTCGAGAGTACTTTCAGAGGCCTTGCTCGCGGGGACGAACCGCGCTCGCAAACTGCGCAGCGGCTCGACGGGCATCGACGCCCGCCTCGGGGACGCACTGGCGGGCTGAGCGTGTCGCTGATAGCCTACGGTCCTGGCCGTTTTGATTCAGGGCGGTCGCAGACCGCACTTCCAAAGGAATCCCATGAGCTTGCAGGTGACCCGCGAAGACGACGGGAACTGGATCGTGTTGCTGGTCACCGGCGACATCAACGCCATGAACGCCGAGCAGCTCGAGGTCCCGCTGCTCGAAGCCGCCACCACGCCCTCAAAGCACGTGGCGCTCGATTTCGGCGGCGTGGCCTATGTCAGCAGCGCGGGGCTGCGCGTACTGATGATGGCCGCCAAGCGGATGCGCTCGCGCAACGAGCGGCTGAGCCTTCGGCACGTGCAACCGGCCGTGCTCACGGTGCTGCAGGTGTCGCGCTTCACCAGTTTCCTCGATGTCGTGTCCTGACCCAAGATGAACATCCAGCCCAATGCCTGGCAACCGGTCCCGGGTATGACGGCGGTGGACATCTATCCGATCGTCACGCGCCCCAGCATCGTCTCGTCCAACTGCTATGTGCTGCGTTCTCCGAGCGCGATCGTGGTCATCGACCCCGGCGCGAGCGCGGCGCAGACCACGCTGGTGAGCAAGATCGTCTTGGCAGCCCTCGCCGAGCGCGCCAGGCCCGTGCTGGTGGTGCTGAGCCACTGCCACCAGGATCACTCCCAGGAGGCCTCCAACCTCGCGTTGCCGTCGGGCACCGAATTGATCCTGTGCATCGAGCGCTCGGGCGCCGACGCGCTGGAGTCCGGCAACCGGGAGCTTACCTTTTGCTGCTACTACCCGTGGGACCCCAAGATCTGCGCGCTCAAGCCTGCGGTCAGGCTGTTCTCGGGCTGCCCGGCCGGCCCGGTGGATGCCGCCGGCACGGTCATGCGCGGCGGCGATTCGCTGGCGCGGCCGAGCGGGTTGCTGCACCGCGAGTGGCTGCAACTGGGCGACGTCGACCGGCTCGAGATCTATCACACGCCCGGCCACTCCGACTGCAGCGTCACGCTCAAGGCGGGCGAGATGCTGTTCCTCGGTGACCTGCCGTTTGCCGCCAATCCGGGGCTGTGCGGCATCTACGGCTGGAACCACCGCGAGTTGATGCGCTCCATCGACAACGTCGACTGGCTGCTCGACACCACGGACATCTCGACCTGCCTGCCGGGGCACGGCTTCACGCAGTCCAACGAGATGATGCGCAGCAACCTCAAGGCCATGGCCAACGAGTCGATCGGGCTGTCCAATGCAGGCACCTTGAACACACAGCGCATCGCCATGCTCAAGCTGCACCTGGGCGAAGTGCTCGAAGAAGCGGCGTACCTGTTTTCAGTCATCTCAGGTCAGCTCTACACGCTGTCGTTCCATCTCGCCGATCTCGAGGAAGACGCCGCCGGCGCAGATGTGCTGGCAGGGTTTGAATTCGACAAGATCGAGCAGTTGCTGACGGATTTCCAGCGCTTCGCACGCGACTTCAATGGCAACAACACGCCTGATCTGACCTTCGTCATGAAGGGCGTGCAGGTGACGAGTCGGCTCCTCAAGCTGCTGGGCAGCAGCTCGCTCGATGGGCTCGTCAATACCTCGCTGTCGGGCCGTGCGCACCGCTTGCTCGACGACTTCCTGTCGATGGTGCGCGGACTCGAGTTCAGCGGTGCCGACGACACCGACGAGATCAATGACCTGGTCGGCGCGATGCTCAAGCGCATCGCGTCAGGTCGCGCCGATGACCTCGACGCCGTGCCTATCGATGACATGGAAGACCGCGTTGCGTTTGCTCGCGTGCTGGCCCACCGGCTGGCCACCACGTCCTTGCTCGACAGCGTGACCTTCGAGTTCGAGCCGACAGCCCGGGCCACCACGGCCCATGTGCCCGGAGAGCGCCTGACCGACATCTTGCTGTGCCTGGTCGAAGGCGTGGCCGGATCGGGGGTGCGCCACATTCGACTGCAAACACTTCGCGAGCAGCACGATGTCATCGTGAGCCTCACCAGCCGCGAGGAGATTTCAGATGCGGCGTTCGGCTCTAATCGGCTTGATCTGTACAACCGCACGCTTTCGCGTATCGGTGGCAGCCTGACGTACCACCACGGCAACGGCTTCGAGGTGCGCGTGCCCGTGGTGCGCGACCTGGCGCACGCCTGCTGCTGACCGGCCCGCGGCACTCATCTGGAATCCGTCCGAAGTGCCAGGGCCTGGCCCTCCGGGTTCTCGAGCCGGGACATCGGCGCACATACCACCCTCGGGCGACCGACCCGAACGCGGTGCGTACACACCGTACTCGAGCCGCCCGCATTTCAGATAAGACTCGAACTCCTCCTTTGACATCGTTCCTGTCGCTGTCCTGAACTCGACGCTTGCGTTACATTCGTGGCCTCTAAAACCAGAAAAAAGGCTCAAACCAATGAAAAGCACCAAAATCATCATTGCTCTCATCACGATGTTGGGCGTTGCCACGGCTCATGCCAACCCATGTAACAACACGCGGGTGGAGGGCACCTACACGGCCACGACGTCGGGTTGGATTGCCGGCTCAAGTAGTGAGCCCTTCAACGCGATTGCCGTAAAAAAGTTGAAAGCGGGTGTGGTAACGCCGCTTTATCAATTGCTCGTACAAGACGGCGTTGCTACGTCTCCTTTAGTGACGGATGGCAGTTATCAGGTCAGTTCTGTCGCGGGCGCGAAAGGCACCTGTCTGGTGGTGTTTACTTTCACCGGGGGTTACCAAAACACCGGTTTGACCACCGATAACGGCAACCATATTTCCGTTATAGGCAATGGAGGGAACGGTGCCACGACATCTACAGAATACGTGCGCGTCGCTCCCTGATTTGAGATAACGCCGCGATTGGCAGGGGGGGCGCGGGTCTTGGCTGCGCCCCACCTGAGTGGGGCCGATAACTCGCGCTGAACGCTCGCCCAGCGATCTTCTGGTGACCTGCTCTCTCAGCTTTGTGCCTGGTGTGAT
>CAJADV010000124.1 GCA_903938575.1 uncultured Gammaproteobacteria bacterium | reverse complement strand
GTGCGTGGCCGGGCGCCCGCGCGAAGACCACCGCCTGGAACCCTCGCGTTTCGAGGAGATCCGTGCCGGCTGCTGGGATGTGCACGCCCGCGTGAAGGACATGGACATCGGCGGCATCTGGGGCTCGGTCAATTTCCCCTCGGGCGTCACCGGCTTCGGCGGCCACCTGTTCTCGCAATTTGCCGATCAGGAGCTGGGCCTCGCCTGCGTGCGCGCCTGGAACGACTGGCTTTTCGAGGAGTGGTACAGCCCCTACCCCGAGCGCATCGTGCCGCTCGGCATCACGCACCTCACCGATCCGGTGAAAGGCGCCGAGGAAATCCGCCGCAACGCCAAGCGCGGCTTCCGCGCCGTCACCATGCCCGAGCAGCCGCACCGCCTCGGGCTGCCCTCGGTCTTCGACACCGCGCATTGGGACCCGATCATCCGCGCCTGCGCCGAGACCGGCACGGTACTCAACCTGCACGTGGGCTCGGCAGGCTTTGCGCAGATGCCCCCGGGCGCGCCCATGCTGGAACTCGGCTCAACGCTTTTTGGCCCCATGGCGCTCACCAGTTGCGCGGAGTGGCTGTGGAGCGGGTTTCCGGCGCGCTACCCGGAGTTGAAGATCGCGATGGCCGAAGGCGGCATCGGCTGGGCAGCGATGCTGATGGACCGGCTGGACGACATCATGAGCCGCTCCGGCTATGGCGACGGCTGGCCCGACCCGAAGAACTCGCCCTCCGAGGTGCTGCGCCGGAACTTCTGGTTCTGCATGATCGAGGACGCCTCGACCATCTGCACGCGCCATCGCATCGGCGTCGAGAACATCCTCTTCGAATCCGATTACCCGCACGGCGACGGCACCTGGCCCGATACGCAACACGTGATCGAGCGCGTGCTCGGTGCGCTGCCGGTCGAGGAGATCCGCATGATCACCCACCAGAACGCCGCCAAACTCTACCGCCATCCGCTGCCCGCGGTGGTGGTGCCCTAGCGCCCGCGAGAAGCCCATGCGTCAGCTCGGGATCACCGACGCGGCCTTCATCAACATCGAGAACCCCACGGTCCCGCAGCAGATCGGCAGCCTCGGCATCTACGATCCCTCCACCGCGCCCGGTGGTTTCGTGCGATTCAAGGACGTGCTGCGGAGCTTCGAGCGGCGGCTGCTGCAGAACCCGGTGTTCCGTACCCGCCTGGTCGAGGTGCCATTCGGACTGGATCGGCCCTACTGGGTGCTCGATCCGAATTTCGACGTCGAGTTCCACATCCGCCACATCGCCTTGCCCAAACCCGGCGATTGGCGTCAGCTCTGCATCCAGGTAGCACGGCTGCACTCGCGCGCACTCGACATGAGCCGACCGCTCTGGGAGTGCTACATCATCGAGGGCCTGGATAATATTCCCGATCTGCCGCGCGGCTCCTTTGCCGTCTACACCAAGATCCACCACTCGCTGGTCGATGGCGTGGGCGGGCAGGCATTCATGGCCGCCCTGCACGATCTCGAGCCCGTGCCTCCGGCAACCGACGAATACGCCGAGACCTATCCCCGCTTCGGCGATCTGCAGCCCTCGGACATCCGCCTGCTGGGCATGACGCTCGCGCGACTGCCGGAACGCGTGGCAGGCACGTTGAAAGGCGGCGCGGCGGCGGCTCGTGGCATCGTCCAGACCGCGCGCAGGCTGCTGCGCAACGAGTTGCCGCCCGCGCAACTGAACGGGCCCAAGACGCGCTTCGACCAGCCGGCCGGGCACAACCGCGTGTTCGAGGGCAGGCTCTTCGGGCTGGAGGAATTCAAGGCGCTGAAGAACGCCGCGGGTGTCACCATCAACGACATCGCGGTGGCGCTGGTCGCGGGAAGCATGCGCAAGTACCTGCTCGCCCACAACGAGCTGCCCGCCGAATCCCTGCTTGCCACCATGCCCGTCAACATGCGCACCCGCGGCGGCGACACGGAGGCGAACAACAACAAGGTCGGCTCCATGCAGGCCTCACTGCACACCAACATCGCCGACCCGCGCGAGCGTGTGGCCGCCATCAAGAAAAGTCTCGACGACGGCAAGCTCTGGATAGACACGCCGCTGGTGTCGATCATGAACATTCCCGGCGCGCTGCCGCCGCTCATTGCCAAGCCGCTGTGGCGCAACTACGTGAGCAACAAGCTCACGCGTTTCCTGCCGCTCGGGCAATCGACCGTGATCACGAATATCCCCGGGCCCCCGTTTCCCATCTACTGCGCAGGCGCGAAACTGCACTGCATGTATCCGCTGGGCCTGATCAACCCCGGACTCGGCCTGTTTCACGCGGTATTCAGCTATGGGGGGAACATGTCGGTATCCGTGCTCGCCGACCGCGAGCAGATGCCCGACCCCGAGTTCTATCGCAGCTGCCTGGATGCGGCATGGGAAGAACTGGTGGAGGCGCTGCTGAAAATGCCGGAGCCGCAGCCGGCGCCCGCAGCACCGCGGCGCAAGAGCGCAACCGGAGCAGCGGACAACGGGAAGCCCAAACCTGCGGCTGTGCGACGCAAAAGCGCCTCGGGCAGAGCAGCGTCGAAGCCCGTCAGGCGCACGCGCAGCGGCTGATACGCTCCGCTGCCCCTCACCAGGTGCCGGTACGCAGCATCACCAGCGTGCAGGCCTCGATGCAGTCGATACCCGCGCGGCGCAGTGCGCTCTCCAATTCGGGATTCTCGGTACCGGGATTGAAAATCACGCGCTGCGGGGCGAGCGCGAGGATGGCATCCCGGTACTGCGTGGATATGGCCGGGCGCACATACATCGTCAGCGTGTCCACCGCACCCTCGATGGCGCCGAGGGAGTCGACCACCGCATCGCCGTCGATGCACTGCGCCTTGGGGCTGACGGGCACCACCGCATGCCCGTACTCCTTCAGCAGACGCTGGGCCTTGAAAGCGTAGCGCTGCGCGTCCGCACTGGCGCCGAGGATGGCCACCCGTTCCGCAGATCCCATCGCCGTATCCTCCTCACTCCGCTGCAAACAGCTCGATGATGCTGGTGCTGTCTATGTCGTTTCCCACCCGCGCGCGATGCCGGCGCAGCAGTTGCGCTGCGAGCGCACTGAAAGGCACGCTCGCCTCGGCCTCGCAGGCCACCGAGAGCACGGTGTCCAGGTCTTTCTGCATGGTTGCCAGCCGGGCGAGCAGTGGCTCGTACTGGCGCACTGCCATGCGCGGCGCCAGCACCCGCAGCAGCGGCGAATCGGCGATGCCGCCGGCAAAGGCGGCCGGCAGCAGCTCGGCGTCGATCCCGGCACGCTCGGCCAGCGCGATCATCTCTGCGAGCAGCATCGCGCTGCCGCAGCTCATCATCTGATGGCAGACCTTGGCGAGTTGGCCGGCGCCGTTGGCGCCCATGCGGGTGATGTTGCTTGCCAGACACTCGAGCACCGGACGCACGCGCTCGATGTCGTCCTCGCTGCCGCCGGCCATGATCGCCAGCGTGCCCGCAGCTGCGCCCCCGCGACCGCCCGATACCGGTGCGTCTATCCAGCCCATGCCGGTGGCCTGACGCAGCTCCTGCGCGAAGCGTCGCGTGGCCCCGGGCTCGATGCTGGAGAGATCTACCAGGAGTTGATCGGCATCACCGAAGGCTGCGACCCCCTCGGGCCCGAACACCACCTCCTGAACGGCGGCGGTGTCGGCAAGGCACAGCAGGATGAGGTCGCAGTGCTCAGCAATATCAGCGATATCCTCGACTTCCTCGGCACCTTGGGCAACCAGCGCGTCACAGCGCCCCGGCGTACGGTTCCACACCAGTAACTCGTAGCCCGCATCGAGCAGGCGCATGGCCATCGGCGCGCCCATGATGCCGGCGCCGATGAAACCGATGACCTCAGCTTGATTCTCGTGCACGCGCGCACTCCTCGTGGCCCGCTGGCCAGCACGACCCTCGTGACCCGACGATACACGCCGATCGGCGAGCGCCACAAGCAGGGGCAGCGCGGCCTCAGGCCCCGATCAGGCGTCGTCCTCACCGAGCAGGGGTGGCGCCCGATGCAGGCGCATGCGGCTGCGGGAAAACAGGATCGGGTTGCGCACCGTGGGAACGGCGCCGGCCAGCGGGTGCTCGAGGTGCTGCACCATGCCACGGGCGAGCACCTGCGGATCACGGAAAACGCGGTCCAGCGTGTTGATGGGGCCGCAGGGCACGCCGGCGGCCTCCAGCGCGGCGATCCAGTCGTCCATGCTGCGTACTGCCATGAGCGCCGCGATGCGCGCGCAGAGCTCGCCGCGGTTCTCGATCCGCGCGGCGTTGGTGGCGTAGAGCGGATCCGTGCCCATCGCCGGCACGCCCGCGACCTCGCAGAAACGGCGGAACTGGGCGTCGTTGCCGATGGCGAGGATCAGGTGTCCGTCGGCAGCGGGGAAAACCTGGTAGGGCACGACGTTCGAGTGGGCGTTGCCGAAACGCGCCGGCACCTTGCCACCCACCAGGTAATTCATCGCCTGATTGGCAAGCGCGGCCACCTGCACGTCGAGCAGCGCGAGATCGATGTGCTGGCCAAGGCCGCTCCTCTCGCGCTCGAGCAGCGCCGCCTGCACCGCGATGGCCGCGTACAGGCCGGTCATGATGTCGGCGATGGCCACGCCCGCCTTGAGCGGCTCACCGCCGGGGTCCCCGGTCAGGCTCATCAGCCCACCCATGCCCTGCACCAGGAAGTCATAACCCGCGCGCCCCGCATAGGGTCCGGTCTGCCCGAATCCCGTGATGGAGCAATAGACGAGGCGCGGATTGAGCGCGGCAAGGCTCGCGTAATCGAGGCCGTAGTTCGCCAGACCGCCGACCTTGTAGTTCTCGACCAGCACATCGCTGTCGCAGGCCAGTTCGCGCACCCGCGCCTGCCCTTCGGGCGTGGCGATGTCGAGGGTGATCGATTTCTTGCCGCGATTGGCGCAGAGGTAGTAGGCCGCGTCGGTGGTGTCGCGGCCCTCACGGTCCTGCAGCCAGGGCGGCCCCCAGCTGCGGGTGTCATCGCCCTCGCCGGGGCGCTCCACCTTGATCACCTCGGCGCCCATGTCGGCGAAAATCTGCGTCGCCCAGGGCCCGGCGAGAATGCGGCTCAGGTCGAGGATGCGGAATCCGTCGAGCGCGCCGCCCATCATCAGAACGCCGCGATGCCGGTCTGCGCGCGACCGAGGATCAGGGCATGCACATCGTGCGTGCCCTCGTAGGTGTTCACCGTCTCGAGGTTCACCATGTGACGGAACACGGGGTATTCGTCGGAAATGCCGTTGCCGCCGTGCATATCACGCGCCGTGCGCGCAATCTCGAGCGCCTTGCCGCAGGAGTTGCGCTTCAGCATCGAGATCAGCTCGGGCGAGAGCTGGCCGCGGTCTTTCATGCGCGCGGCCTGCAGCACGCCGAGCAGCGCCAGGCTGATCTCGGTCTGCATGTCGGCGAGCTTTTTCTGGATGAGCTGGTTGGCGGCAAGCGGACGGCCGAACTGCTTGCGCTCGAGGGTGTAGCTGCGTGCCGCGTGCCAGCAGGCCTCGGCCGCGCCGAGCGTGCCCCAGGCGATGCCGAAGCGGGCGCTGTTCAGGCAGCCGAAGGGGCCTTTCAGTCCCTCTACATTGGGCAGCAGCGCAGTGGCGGGCACCTCGACGTCCTGCATCACGATCTGGCCGGTGATGGAGGCGCGGAGACTCAGCTTGCCCTCGATCTTCGGCGCCGAGAGGCCTTTCATGCCCTTCTCGAGCACGAAGCCGCGGATCTTGCCGTCATCGCACTTGGCCCAGACCACAAACACATCGGCGAGCGGTGCGTTGCTGATCCACATCTTGGCGCCGTTCAGTACGTAGCCGCCCTCGACACTGCGCGCGCGGGTGAGCATGCCGCCGGGATCGGAGCCGGCATCCGGCTCGGTGAGGCCGAAGCAGCCGATCCACTCGCCAGTGGCGAGCTTCGGGAGATATTTCTCGCGTTGCTCCTCGGTGCCGTAGGTGTAGATGGGATACATCACGAGACTCGATTGCACGCTGAACATCGAGCGGTAGCCCGAGTCGACGCGCTCGATCTCGCGGGCGATCAAGCCGTAGCTCACGTAGTTCACACCCGGGCAGCCGTAGCCGTCGATGGTGGGGCCGAGGAGCCCGAGTTCGCCCATCTCGCGGAAGATCGCGGGGTCGGTGCTCTCGTTGCGGTAGGACTCGCGGATGCGCGGAGCGAGCTTCGCCTGAGCGTAGTCACGCGCGGTCTGCATGACCATGCGTTCCTCGTCTGAGAGCTCCTGCATCAGCAGGAAAGGGTCTTGCCAGTCGAAAGAAGCCCAGCCAA
Organism: uncultured Gammaproteobacteria bacterium; assembly: GCA_903938575.1. Taxonomy (GTDB): domain Bacteria; phylum Pseudomonadota; class Gammaproteobacteria; order Pseudomonadales; family UBA5518; genus UBA5518. Next base: position 4,412 of record CAJADV010000124.1, on the reverse strand, counting down.
AAGATGCCACGTACGGTTCTCCAGAGATCAGTGAAAGCGCAACGAAGTCTATCCGCTGCCCCGCACCCCGGGCACTACCCCGCGCGGGGGACTATGCACCGGAAGTCGCGATACCGCAGCGGTACGATGCGCGCGAGCACACCGATCAGCGCCCGCGCAGGATCGAGCCCAGCACCCCGCGCACGATGCTGCGTCCGAGGCTGCTACCCACCGCGCGCGCCACGCTTTTTACCAGCGCCTCTCCCACGCTCTCGCGCTGGCGGCCACGCGGGGCGGGGCGTGAAACAGGAGCATCGTCACGCGGCACGCGGATCGCCGGCGGTGGGGTGGACGCGCCCGGGTGCTCTGGCCCAACAGCGACCGCCGCACGCTGGCTGAGCACCTCATGCGCCGAAACCGGATCGTGGGCATCGCGGTAACGCGCGTAGAGGAGGTCCTCGTTCAACAACGCGGCGCGCTCGGCATCCGCGAGCGGGCCCATGCGCGAGGACGGCGGCCGCACCAGCACCCGCTCGACCATGGTGGGCACGCCTCCGGCATCCAGCGTTGAGACCAGCGCCTCGCCAACGGCGAGCTCGCCGATCACGCTGCGCGTCTCGAAGGCGGGATTCGCCCGGAAGGCATCGGCCGCCACGCGCACGGCCTTTTGCTCGCCAGGGGTGTAGGCCCGCAGCGCATGCTGGATCCGGTTGCCGAGTTGCGCGAGCACCGTGTCGGGGATGTCGCCAGGACTCTGGCTGATGAAATAGATCCCCACCCCGCGCGAGCGGATAAGCCGAACGACCTGCTCCACGCGCTCGCGGAGCGACTTCGGCGCGTCAGAAAAAAGCAGATGTGCCTCATCGAAGAAGAAGGCGATCTTCGGGCGATCGGCATCACCGACCTCGGGCAAGGTCTCGTAGAGCTCGGAGAGCAGCCACAGCAGGAAGCTGCTGTAGAGCCGCGGCTGTGACACGAGCTTGCGCGCATCGAGCAGATTGACGATGCCGCGGCCATCGGGTGCCTGCCGCAGCAGATCGGCCAGTTGCACCGCCGGCTCACCGAAAAATCGCGTGCCGCCAGCCTCCTCGAGCAGCAGCAAACGCCGCTGGATCGCCGCCACCGAGGGTCTGGAGAACGCGGCGTAGCGTGACCCCATGTCTTTTGCGTTATCGGCCAGGTGCACGAGGGTAGTGCCCAGGTCCGCGAGATCGAGCAGCAGCAACCCTTCGTCGTCGGCGAAACGGAACACCAGCGAGAGCACGGCCTCCTGCGTCTCGTTCAATTCCAGCATGCGCGCAAGCATCTGCGGACCCAGCTCGGAGATGCTTAGCCGCAGAGCCACCCCGCTCTCACCGTGCACATCCCAGATCCGTACCGGCGCACCAGCGAAAGGCGGCACTGGCAAGCCGATCTGCTGCCATCGCTGACTGATGCGGGCACTCTCACTGCCCGGCATGGCGATACCCGAGAGATCGCCCTTCACATCCGCCACCACCACCGGAACGCCGGCAGCGGAAAAACCTTCGGCGAGCCCCTGGACGGTAATGGTCTTGCCCGTGCCCGTGGCACCCGCGACCAGACCGTGGCGGTTGGCGTAGCGCAGCAGCAACCGCGAGGGGGCGGAGCCTGCGCCTATGAGCAGCGCCTCGTCACTCATCACTGGCCTCCTCGTGGCGACTTAGGGCCTGCAAAACGACGCAGGATGCGGGGGTAGGAATCCGGAAACAACCGCGACAGCCACCACAGGGTGCGAGCCCGGCTGCCGGTGAGAATGCGCGGTTTGCCCGCAATGACGCCGGCGAGAATATCGCGGGCGCAGTCCTCGGGCGGGGTGACCAGCATGCGGTCGGAGAGCCCCGCCAACGCACGCTCGCCAGGGCCCGCCTGCGCCGCAAAGGGCGCGGATTTCGCAATGCCGGTGCGGATGCCGCCGGGGTGCACCGAGACGGCACGCACGCCGGTGCCATCGAGCTCAGACCACAGGCTCTCGGTGAGGCCACGCACGCCGAACTTGGAGATGTTGTAAGCGCTTTGCAGCGGGAAGCCGACCATGCCGAACACGCTGGAGATATTGACGATGCAGCCCTCGTGGCGCTCGAGCATCTGCGGCAAAAACGCTTTGGCGGCGTAGATCACGCCCCACAGATTCACCGCGAGCTGCCACTCGATTTCCTCGATCGACAACTGCGCGAAACTGCCCATGATGGTGGCGCCCGCATTGTTGAAGAGGTAGTCGACCGCGCCGAAATCCGCCCGCACCTCGGCGGCGTGCCGGAACACCGCATCACGCGAGCTGACATCCAGCACATACGCCTTGTGCCCGGCGCCGGTGCCTAGCAGCGCGAGCGTGCCGGCGAGACCCACGGCGTCCTTGTCCGACAACGCAACCCGCGCGCCCGCCGCAGCCAGTTGCATCGCGAGCGCCCGCCCGATACCCGAACCCGCCCCGGTGACCACCGCGTGCTTGCCGCTGAAACTTTCCACCCGCTCTCTCCCGCCAAAAAGCCGTGTCAGTCGATCGATGCGGATGATGCCATGCAAGTCAGCCAATGACCCGTCTTCGATACATCCGTTTCGCCGCAGCGCCGCCTCGCGCACAATGCCGCCATGTCAGAACACGCCCCGCCCGGACTCGATCGTACCGGCCTGATCACAGGCTCGGCGGCCTATCTCTGGTGGGGGTTGGCGGCGCTTTACTGGATGCCAGCGAAGGGTGTCGGGGCCATCGACATCCTGGCCCACAGGGCATTCTGGGCCGCGCCCTTCTGCGCGGTGCTGCTGCTGGCGCGCGGACGGCTCAGGGGCGCGTTCCGGGTGCTGCGGGATCCGCGCAGCGTGCTGCTGCTGGGAGTGAGCGCTGCACTGGTCGCCTTCAACTGGGGCGTGTTCATCTGGGCGCTCGGACAGGGCCGTCTGGCCGAGGCGAGTCTTGGCTATTTCATGCAGCCGCTGGTGGCGGTAGTGATCGGGCTGGTGGGATTCCGCGAGCGGCTCACGCCCATGCAGTGGTTGTCGGTGGGCTTCGCCGGTGCGGGTGTTGCGGTCTTTGCGAGCTCGCTCGGGCACCTCCCGCTGGTGGCGATCGGCGTCTCGCTGTCTTTTGGACTCTATGGTGCGGTGCGGCGACTGGTGCGGGTGGATTCGCTGGATGGCCTCTTCATCGAGACGGTGCTCTTGGCGCCCTTTGCGCTCGGCTGGATCCTCTGGCACCACGGCGCCGGACTGGGCAGCAAGGGGCTGCTGGTCGACGCGATATTGCTCGGGGCGGGCGCCTTTACGGCGATCCCGCTGCTTGGCTACATCGAAGCCGCGCGCCGGCTGCCGATGGTCGCACTGGGACTGCTGTTTTACATCAACCCCAGCGTGCAGTTGCTGGTGGCCGTGCTGTGGCTCCATGAACCCCTGCACGCGGGTCAGGTCGAGGCCTTCACGCTCGTCTGGGCCGGCGTGATGCTCTATCTGGCGCAACTGCTGCGGCTTAAGTGGCGCGGGAGAGCGGCATGAGCACGGACACGCGTTGTGTGGCAGGCTGGCACAAAAAAGCACGCGCGAGGCATCAGTAGCATGAGAGAGACCCAGCTTGAGCAGCACCGCCGCTCGCTCGCCGATCCGGTGGGCTTCTGGTCGGAGCAGGCCCAACTCCTCGACTGGTACCAGACCCCGTCCATCACCCTCGACCGGCAGCGCACGCCTTTCGACCGCTGGTATCCCGACGGCACGCTGAACGCCTGCCACAACGCCCTCGACCGGCACGTGGAGGCAGGGCACGGCGCGCGCTGCGCGCTGATCTACGACAGCCCCGTGAGCGCCACGGTGCGCCATTACAGTTACGCAGAGCTCCGCGACCAGGTGGCCCGACTGGCGGGCGTGTTACGCGTGCTGGGTGTGGGTAGCGGCGATCGCGTACTGATCTACATGCCGATGATTCCCGAGGCGCTGATGGCGATGCTCGCCTGCGCGCGGATCGGCGCGATCCACTCGGTGGTCTTCGGCGGCTTCGCGGCCAACGAGCTCGCGGTGCGCATCGACGATGCCACGCCCCGGGTAGTGCTGACGGCCTCCTGCGGGATAGAGCCCAATCGCCTCGTGGCCTACAAACCACTGCTCGATGCGGCCATCGAGCTGGCCACGCAGCGGCCCGCGCACTGCGTGGTGCTGCAGCGCCCGCAACTGGCAGCCACGCTGCAGTCGCCGCGGGATGTCGACTGGGAGCAGGTCATGGCAGCAGCAACGCCAGCCGCCTGCGTACCCGTTAACGCCAACCATCCGCTCTACATCCTCTACACCTCCGGCACCACCGGGCAGCCCAAGGGCGTGGTGCACGACACCGGGGGTTATCTGGTGGCGCTCGCCTGGTCTATGCGCAACCTCTACGACATCGCGCCGGGCGAGGTGTTCTGGGCGGCGTCGGATGTCGGCTGGGTGGTGGG
>CAJADV010000123.1 GCA_903938575.1 uncultured Gammaproteobacteria bacterium | reverse complement strand
GGACCAACTGCTGCTCTGGTACACGCAGTGGTCGCTGGAAAGTGGCCGGGGTGGCGAGCCACCGCGATATGACCTTAAGAGCAGCGGCTTTCCCGCGCCCTACGGACTCGACGTCTGTCCTGACGGCACCGTGTGGGTAGCGCGCCTGAACGCCGACGACATCGCACGCATAGACCCGGTGACGCTCGCGGTCGAGATCATTCCCACACCCTTCGCCGCACCGCGGCGGCTGCGCTGTGATGCCGCTGGCGACCTCTGGATCACGGGTTTCGCGGGGGGGCTTGTCGCGCGTTACGTGGTGGCGGAAAAGCGCTTCCGAAGCTACGCACTGCCCATACCCGGCGAGACTCCCTACGGGCTCGACATCGACAATGCACGGGGCCTGGTGTGGGTGACGGGCAGCCAGTCGGATTCGCTGTTGTCCCTTGACGTGGCCACCGGACGCTGGCGCGTGTTCCCGCTCAGCCGGCGTGGCAGCTTTACGCGAGACATAGGGGTCGCCGACGACGGCAGCGTTTTCAGCAGCAGCTCCACCTTCCCGGGCTGGCAGATCGAAGACGGGCAGCCAACCCTGATACGTCTCGCCCCGGGTGCCGCTCAAGCCGCACGGGAATGATCGCGCGCGCACCGGCTGCGCGCCCACGAAGTCTTGCGAGGCGGTAATGCACCCGCGGTTTACCGGCAAGGCTGCGGGGGCTATAAGGGCGACACGACAACCTCAGGTATGCACGCATGACAGCGATGGAACTCCCCCCACCGGTTCGCGTCACCGAACTGCCCGAGACGCCACTTTCGTCGGCGCATCTCAACCACCATGCCCTTCCCTGGGTGGAGCAGGGTGGTGGCGTGGCGATGAAAATGCTGCGCGTCAACGACGACACCGGGCACTGGGTGAGCATGAACCGCTTCCCGCCCGGCACCGAACTGCCCGCCCACCGCCACAGCGGCGGCGTATTTGCCTTCACGCTGCAGGGACGTTGGGGGTATCGGGAAAGCGCCTTCATCGCGACACCGGGATCGCTGGTGCGCGAACCGGCCAATACCTCCCACACGCTCTACGTGCCGGCCGACGCCACCGAAGCGACCGAGGTTATTTTTTTCATCGACGGCAGCCTGGTGCATTGCCTGCCGGACGGCAGCATCTGGGGTGTCTCCGATGCGCACACGCAGCTCGCAGAATACCTCGCGCTGGCTGCGGCACAGGGGCACCCTATCAGCCGCGCCGACATCCTCGGCTGACGCCAGACAACACCAGAACACCGCCATGCAGACACCCGCGATAGAACTCTACGACCCCGATGTCTATGCTGCGGGCGTCCCCCACGAGGCGATGCGCTGGTTGCGCGACAACGCACCGGTGTACTGGCATGCGCACCCGGACGGCGGTGGCTTCTGGATCATCAGCCGCCATGCCGACGTGATGGCGGTATCACGCGATCACAAGACCTTCTCGGCCGAGCGCGGCTTCGTGATGGCAGACGAACTGCCACCCGAAATCCTCGCGCAGACGCAGCATCAGTTGTTGGGGATGGATCCGCCGCGACACGGGCCCCTGCGGCGCATCGTGATCGAGCGCTTCACGCAACGCATGCTGGAGCAGCTGGAACCCAAGGTGCGCGATATCACGCGCGCAATCCTCGCGGAAGCCCGGGCGCGGGGCGAATGCGATTTCGTGAACGACGTCGCCGGCAAGCTGCCCACTGCAGTGATCTGCAGCATGATGGGGGTGCCGCGGGAGATGTGGGAACAGATCCGCGAGTGGTCCGACCACTCCACCTCTGCCACCGACCCCGACATAGGCTGCACACCGGAGCAGCAGCGGCAGTCATCGCTAGACATGGGCATGTACGGCTACGGACTGGCTGCCGAACGCAAAGGGCGCGGGGGCGAGGACCTGATCTCGCTGCTGATCGACGTCGAGGTCGATGGCCACACCATCACCGAGGCGGAGTTCGCCTCACTGTTTGTGCAGATCACCGTGGCGGGCAACGAAACCACGCGAGCGATGATCTCTACCGGCATGCACGAACTGCTGGAGCGACCCGATCTCTACGCGGAGTTGGCGGCCAATCCGGGCACCCTTGCGCCCGCCGTCGAGGAAATGCTGCGCTGGAGCTCACCGCTGCACCACTTCCGGCGCACCGCGACCCGCGACACCGCACTCCACGGCCAGACGATCCGCGAAAACGAGCGGGTGCTCATGATGTATACCTCGGCGAATTTCGATGAGCGGGTCTTCGCCGATCCGATGCGCTTCGATATCCGCCGCAGCCCGAACCCGCATCTCGCCTTCGGCCATGGCATACACCTGTGCCTCGGTGCGAACCTCGCGCGGCTTGAGGCACGGGTATTCTTCGAAGAGCTCTTCAGGACCTTCAGCCACGTCGAGGAAACCGCCGCTCCCGCGCGAATCCGCTCGAACCTGGTAAACGGCTTCAAACGGATGCCGGTGCGCCTGCAGCCAGCCTGAGATGCAAAAAAAAGGCGGGCCGAAGCCCGCCTGGTCACTGACCGATTCTCAGAAGCTGTAGTTTACCTCCACCCCGTACTCACGCGGCCGCAGGATCCAGCCGCTGATCTCGGAAGCCACCACCGGGTTGGTCTGGTTGCCCGTCACAGCGCGCTCGTCGGTCAGGTTGCTGCCCACCAGCGAAATCGTGAGGCCGTTGTCGCGGTCGATCACAGACAGCATCGCATTCACCATGGCGTAGGAGTCGAGCTCTCGCTCGCTTTCATTGGCGAAGTCTCCGAAGGCGAAGCTCTTGTCGCGGAACGAGACGTTCACGTTGCCGTCGAAGTCCCAGCGGCTATCGCCAAGCGGCATGTTGAGCGCGATGAAGGCAGACCCCGAGTACTTGGCTGCGCCGGGAAGTTCCTGGCCCTTGGCATCGAAGCTGCCCACGCAGGTGCCATACCAGGTCGCGAACGCACCGCAAGCGGCTCCGGGGAAGTTCTTGAACTCGGTATCGAGCAAGGCAACACTGCCCCCGATGGACCAGTTCTCGTTCAGTGAGAAGTTGAGGTCTGCCTCGACGCCCCTGGTTTCTGCCTTGGCGGCGTTGCGCACGACGATAACGCCGGTGTCGGGTGACTGGGCGCCCACCTGCAAATCGTCGAATGTATTGATGAAGGCCGCGATATTGAACAGCATACGGCCATCCAGCAGGCGCGTCTTGCTGCCGATCTCGTAGGCGATCGAGTCCTCGTTCTTCACGAGTTTTTCGCTCAGAACGAAGGTATTGCCGCCGTTGTCGATGCCGCCGCCCTTGTAACCGGTTGCCACCGTGAGATAGACGTTGACATCGTCGTTGATGTCGTACTGGAGCTTTGTCGACCAGGTGAGGAAATTGTCGTCGATACCGAGCTTCTGCTCACACTGGTTGCCATCCGGAGAGATGAACGATCCGCCGCCGATGCCGATACACGGCGCCGTGACCTGGCTCACATCGGTGTAGGACGTCGTGTAGAGCGCACCGTTCGGGAAACCCGGGATGCCCAGGTAAATGAGCGGAAGCGGCGTGCCGTTCGCCAGGTCGACGCGCAAGCCAACCTTGTCTACCGCGTCTTTTTCCTCCCTGCCATAGCGCACACCGACCCCGAATTTCAGC